>CAIQMJ010001129.1 GCA_903872875.1 uncultured Variovorax sp. | reverse complement strand
TCGCTCTTGATGTAGCTGCTCAACTGCTCCGGCGAACCTGTACGTACCTCGATGCCCTGCTTCACCCACGAGGCCCTGAGTTCGGTGTCCTTCAGCGCGGCCTCGATTTCCGCATTGAGCGTCTTCGCGACCGCGTCGGGCAAGCCCGCCGGACCCAGCAGTGCGAACCAGTCTTCCGCATCGAATTTCGGCAATCCAGTTTCCGCGATCGTCGGCACATCGGGATGCTCGGTGCTGCGATGGTCGCTCGCGATGCCCACCGCGCGAAGCTTGCCGCCGGTGACCAGCGGCCAAGCCAGCGTCTGGCCCGTGAATGCATACGAGGTCTCGCCCGCCACCACACCCACCGTAGCCGGACCAGAACCCTTGTAAGGCACATGCCGGGTCTCGATGCCCGCGAGCGAATTGAAGAGCTCCGATGCCACGTGCGTCGCGCTTCCCGTGCCGGCGGTCGCGTAGGTGTACCTGGCCGGGTTCGCCTTGGCCAGCTTGATGAGTTCGGCCGCGGAAGTGAGCTCGGAGGTCGGTGCGCTCACCAGCACCAGCGCCGACACGGCCAGCATGCTGACGGGCGCGAGATCGCGGCTCGGGTCGTAGGGCAGCTTGGGGTACAGGGAGGGGTTGTACGCCAAGGTGCCCGAGGAGCCGAGCAACAGCGTGTAGCCATCGGGCGGAGACTTCGCGACCAGGTCTGTGCCGATGCTGCCGCCGGCGCCGGGGCGGTTGTCCACGATCACCGGCTGGTTCAGCCGCTGCGAGAGCTTGAGCGCGGTGGCGCGCGCCACGACGTCGGTGGTGCCGCCGGGCGCGAAGGGAACGATCAGGCGGATCGCTTTGGTCGGATAGTTCTGGGCATCAGCCGGGGCCGGCGCAACGCCGAGCAGCGAGAGGGTCAGCCCTACAAGGGCGCTCTGAATCTGGGCTTTCATTGTGTGGTCCTTCACTGTTCAAGGAGCAAGATCGTCCGCGAGCGCGTCGCCAGCCACTAGGACAATGCTGCGCATTCAGTGAAGAAGAAGGGTCGCCTCCATGCACGCATCTCCACCGCCGTCACCCGCATTCGCCCCTCCGCACATCCCGATCCGGCCCGCATGGATCGAGCAGGCTAGCGAGCCGGTCATCGAGCCCGACATACCCATCGTCGATGCACACCACCACCTGTGGGATCGGCCCGACCAGCGCTACATGCTCGACGAGTTGCTCCGCGACACGACCACCGGCCACGACATCCGCGCGACGGTGTTCGTACAGTGCCGCTCGATGTACCGGACCGATGGTCCAAACGAACTCCGGCCACTGGGCGAAACCGAGTTCGTCAACGGCATCGCGGCGCAGAGCGCGAGCGGCCTGTACGGCCCGACACGCGCATGCGCGGCGATCGTCGGCTACGCCGACCTCACGCTCGGAGCCGAGGTGGCGTCGGTGCTGGAGGCGCATCTGCGCATCGCTCCAGAGCGCTTTCGCGGCATCCGCTGCATGACCGCGTTCCATCCGTCCGAAGAGATCGCGCTCAACTCGGGCAAGGTCCGCGAAGGGCTGCTGATGGACACGCAGTTCCGCCGTGGATTCGCCGAACTCGCGCCGTTCGGACTCTCGTACGACGTGTGGGCCTTCCATACGCAACTGCACGAGGTGCTCGACCTCGCACGGCAATTTCCGGACACGTCGATCGTGATCAACCACGTGGGCGGCCCGCTGGGCCTCGGACCGTACGAAGGCCGGCGCGACGAAGTGTTCACGGCGTGGCGGCTCGCGATTCAGGCCCTGGCCGCCTGCGCCAATGTCACGGTGAAGCTGGGCGGCCTCGGTATGCACTTCAGCGGGCTGCGCTTCCACGAGCGCCCCAGGCCGCCTTCTTCTGCCGAACTGGCCGAGGCATGGCGACCCTATATCGCGACCTGCATCGAAGCGTTCGGTCCCGAGCGCTGCATGTTCGAAAGCAACTTCAGCGTGGATAAGGGAATGACCAGCTACCCGGTCTTGTGGAATGCCTTCAAGCGCCTCGCGACGGGCTGCACGCCCCAGGAAAAGGAAGCGCTCTTCCGGGGCACCGCCACGCGCGTCTATCGACTGCAGGATTACTCGACCTGAATGCCCGCCGCCTTGATCACTCGGGCGTACTTGTCCAGCTCGGATTGCACGAAGCGCTGGAACTGTTCGCGCGAGCCGTCCATCGCCGGCTCGGCGCCGAGCTGGCGGATGCGCTGCTGTACTTCGGGCAGTTTCATCACCGCGACGAACTCCGCATCCAGCCGTGCTGCGACGTCGACCGGCAGGTTGCCGGGCGCCATCAATCCATACCAAGACGAGATGTCGACGCCGGACACGCCGGCCTCGACCATGGTCGGGATGTCCGGTGCGGCGGAGGTGCGCCGGGTGCCGGTCATGGCCAACGCCTTGAGCTTGCCGGCCTGCACGAAAGGCAGCGCCGAGGGCATGTTGGCGAACATCATCGTCACCTGCCCGCCCAGCACGTCGGCGAGCGCGGGCGAGTCGCCCTTGTAGGGAATGTGCACGGTGTCGATGCCCGCGGCGGTGCGGAACAACTCGCTGGCGATATGCGGCGACGACCCCGCGCCCGGCGAGGCGACGCTGATGCTACGCGGTTTGGCCTTGGCGAGCGCGATCAGCTCCTTGACATTGGAGACGGGCAGCGAGGCGCTCACGACCAAGATCAGCGGCACGGTCGCCATGAGGCCGATGGGCGTAAAGTCACTCACCGCGTTGTACGGAAGCTTCGGATAGAGGCTGGGGTTGATGCCGTGTGTGGCCGAATTGCCCATCAGCAATGCGGAACCGTCAGCCGGCGCCTTGCCGATGTTGTCGCTGCCGATGATGCCGTTGGCGCCCGAGCGGTTCTCCACGATGATGGTCTGTCCGAGCCGCTCGCTCATCTTCTGTGCCAGCAGGCGGGCCAGCAGGTCGTTCGTTCCGCCCGCCGCATAGGGCGAGACCAAGCGCATCGGCTTGGTCGGTATCCATTGCGCCCCCGCGGGCAGCGCCACGAGCGCCAACGCCAGGCCCAGTATCCGCCAGCCGGTTCTTCCGAAGTTCTTCATATGAGGTCCTTTGTCTCCAACAAGCCCGATTATTCAAGGCGGCGCCGCGCCGGCCTTGTACGTTGTTGCGTAAGGGGAGACCGCCTTACCCCCGGATTGAGACCCCGGATTCAGGCCCCAACCGGCGCCCGCGCGCGGACTTCCACCGCCTCGTGCCGCGCCAGCGTCCGCAGCGCGCGCTCTACCACCGGCAAGTCGACCATCCGCCCGTCGACCTCGACCGCACCCGCGCCCTGGCTGCCCTGCGCTGCCTGCTCGAAGGCGTCGACCACCCGGCGGGCGTGCGCCAGCTCCTGCGGCGAGGGCCGGAACTCGGCATTCAATATCTCGACCTGCGAGGGATGGATCACCGTCGCCCCCATGAAGCCCAGCCGCCTCGCACGTTGCACGATGGCACGGAAGCCCTCCAGGTCGCCGAAGTCGGCGACCGAGCCGATGAAGCCCATCGGCAGGATGCCGGCGGCGCGCGCCGCGATCGCCACGTGCTGCTTGGGATAGAACAGCCCCTCGGCATTCGGCGCCATGCCGAGCGAGAGCGAGAAGTCTTCAGAGCCCAGCGTCATCGCGACGATGCGCGGATGCGCCGCCGCAATCTTCTGCGCATGGAAGAAGGCGGCCGCGCTCTCAATCACTGGCACGAGCCGGGTGTGGCCGCGCGGCAGGCCGCGCTCGGCCTCGATGTCGTCCAGCACCTCGGCCACCATGCACACGTGCTGCGCGTTCTCGGTTTTCGGCAGCATCAGCGCGCAAACGCGCGGGCCCACCACGGCCTCCAGGTCACGCAGGCCCAGCCGCCATGGCCGGTTGATGCGCACCAGCACGTCGGCGCCCGAACGCGAGACGGTTTCGGCCGCCGCCGCCACCAGCGTGCGCGCGCGCTCCTTGTCCCTGGCCAACACGCTGTCCTCGAGGTCGAGAATCACGGCGTCCGCGCCGCGCCTGTGGGCGCCGTCCACGAACTTCTGCACGGTCACTGGCACGAACAGCACCGATCGCCACACGGGCATCGGCCTTGCCTGATGGATCATCTCGGTCATTGCGGTCTTCGTCCTTGGTTCAACAGATCTTTCGCTGCCGCAGCGCCTGCCAGCCGGCGTCGTCCACGCCCAGCCGCGCGAGCACCTCGGCCGTGTGCTCGCCCAGGTCGGGCGCGGGCCGGCGCAGTGCGCCCGGCGACACCGACAGCCGCGGCACGACCGCATGCATCGGCACCGTGCCCATCTCGCGGTCGGGCAGCTCCACCACGATCTGGCGCGCCTGCACATGAGGGTCGGCCACGAACTGGTCGATGTCGTAGACCGGGGCGGCGGTGATCTCGTGCTTCTCGAAGAACGCCATGCCTTCGGCCAGCGTGTGGGCCGAGATAAAATCGCGGATTGGCGCCTCGGCGAGGTCAGCATTCGCCACCCGCGCCTCGTTGGTGCGAAAGCGGGGGTCGTCGATCATTTCGGGCACGCCCAGCGCCGTGTAGAGCCGGCTTGTCATCGCCTGCATCGAGGCCGACATCGAGATCCATTTCCCGTCCCGTGTCGGGAACACGTTGCGCGGGCCCGAGGTGTTCGAACGGCTGCCCACGCGCGGCTTGATCTTGCGAGTGAGCTGGTAGATGGCGGCCTCGGGCCCGAGCACCGAGAACATCGGGTCGAGTAGCGGCAGGTCGATTACCTGGCCGCTGCCGCCCTTGTCGCGGTGGCGCAGCGCCGTCATGACCGCGAAGGCGCCGTAGAGGCCGGCGATCATGTCGGCAAACGCGAGCGGCGGCAGCACCGGCTCGCGGTCGGGGAAGCCGTTGCGCGCGGCAAAGCCCGACATCGCCTCGACCAGCGTGCCGAAGCCCGGCCGCTCCGCATAGGGCCCGTCCTGCCCCCAGCCCGAGACTCGCACCACCACGATGCCGGGGTTGCGCCCGAGCAGCACCTGCGGGCCGAGCCCCATCTTCTCCAGCGTGCCGGGGCGGAAGTTCTCGATCAGCACGTCGGCGCGCTCGGCCAGCCGCAGCAGCAGCGCACGGCCGTCGGGCTCGCGCAGGTTGAGCGTCACGCTCTTCTTGTTGCGCGCGTACACCTTCCAGTAGGCGCTGATGCCTTCCACGCGCCAGTCGCGCAGCGGATCGCCCTTACCCGGCTCCTCGATCTTGATGACCTCGGCGCCGAAGTCGGCGAGCTGCAGGCTCAGCATGTTGCCGGCCACGAGCCGCGTGAGGTCGAGGACGACGAGGTCGTCCAGCGGGCAGATGACCCCTGGTTGGAAATCGATCATGTCGTCCGGTCAGTGGATTTCGGGCTCGCCGGAAACGGTGCCCGGCTGCGGCGCGCCCTGGGGCTCGCGCGCGAGAAAGTCAAAGTCGCAGCCGTCGTTCGCCTGGCTGACATGACGCAGGTACAGCGTGCCGTAGCCGCGCGTGAACTTCGCTTCGGGCGGCCGCCAGGCGGCGCGGCGCGCCGCCATCTCCGCGTCGGAGATCAGCAGGTTGAGCTTGCGCGCGGGCACGTCGAGCTCGATCAGGTCGCCGTTTCGCACGAATGCCAGCGGCCCGCCGATGTGCGACTCGGGCGCGACGTGCAGCACGCAGGCACCATAGCTGGTGCCGCTCATGCGCGCGTCGCTGATGCGCAGCATGTCGCGCACGCCTTCGACGAGCAACTTGCGCGGAATCGGCAGTTGGCCCCACTCGGGCATGCCGGGCGCACCCTGCGGGCCGGCGCCGCGCAGCACGATGACGCAGCTCGCATCGATGTCGAGCGCCGGGTCGTCGATGCGCTCGGACAGGTCGTTGTAGCTGTCGAAGACCACCGCCCGCCCGGTGTGCACCAGCAGGTGCGCCTCGGCCGCGGGCGGCTTGATGATCGCGCCGTCGGGCGCGAGGTTGCCGCGCAGCACCGCGAGGCTGTCGGACTGCACGAGGGCGTCCTGCCGGCTGCGGATCACGTCGTCGTTGCAGACCTGCACGCCCGCGATGTCCTCGCCCAGCGTGCGGCCGGTGACGGTCGGGCAGCGTAGGTCGAGCAGCTCGCCGCCGAGCTGCGCCAGCAGCGCGCGCAGGCCGCCGGCATAGAAGAAATCTTCCATCAGGTAGCGCCCCACGGGCCGGATGTTCGCGAGCACCGGCGTGCGACGTGCCAGCGCATCGAAGCGCTCGAGCGTGAGTTCGTAGCCGGTGCGACGCGCCATCGCGATCAGGTGAATCGCCGCGTTGGTCGAGCCCGAGAGCGCGAGCGCGCAGGTCACGCCGTTGTCAAAGCTCGCAGGCGAGAGGATGTCGCTCGGCTTCAGGTCTTCCCACACCATGTCGACGATGCGCTTGCCGGTGAGCGCGGCCATCTGCGCGTGGCGCGAATCGGGCGCGGGGATCGAGCTGGCGCCGGAGAGCGTCATGCCCATGGCCTCGGCCACGCTGGTCATTGTCGAGGCGGTGCCCATCGTCATGCAGTGGCCGGCGGAACGCGCGATACCGCCTTCCACCTCTTCCCAGTCCTGCTCGGTGATGTTGCCGGCGTGCAGCTCGGCCCAGTACTTCCAGCTGTCGGAGCCCGAGCCGAGGAACTCGCCGCGGTAGTCGCCGCGCAGCATCGGCCCGGCGGGCATGAAGATGGTCGGCAGGTCCATGGCGATGGCGCCCATCAGCAGCGCCGGCGTGGTCTTGTCGCAGCCGCCCATTAGCACGCAACCGTCGGCCGGGTAGGAGCGCAACAGCTCCTCGGCCTCCATCGCGAGCAGGTTGCGGTAGAGCATCGTGGTCGGCTTCTGGAACGGCTCCGAGAGGCTGAGCGCCGGCATCTCCACCGGGAACCCACCGGCCTGCCAGACGCCGCGCTTGACCTCTTCCACCCGCTGCCTGAAGTGCGTGTGGCAGGGGTTGATGTCGCTCCATGTGTTGAGGATCGCGATGACCGGCTTGCCCAGGTAGTCGGAGCGGTGGAAGCCCATCTGGGCGGTGCGCGAGCGGTGGCCGAAGCTGCGCAGGTCCTTCACGCCGTACCAGCGGTGGCTTCGCAGCGTCTCGGGAATCTTCTTGCGGGTGTTGGTCATCGGGAGATTTCAGTCGGAGGAAAAGCGATCGCGCAGGCCCTGGGTGACGGCGCGGAACAGTGTCTGGTCGCTGCCCACGGCAACGAACTGGAAGCCCTGCGCGATGTAGCGCTGCGCATCAGCCTCGACCGTGGTCAGGATGCCGGCGGCCTTGCCCGCCGCGCGGGTGCGCGCATGTACCTCGGCGATCACGCCCTGCACCTCGGGGTGGTTGGGCTCGCCGAAATGCCCGTAGGCCGCAGACAGGTCGGACGGCCCGACGAAGATGCCATCCACGCCCGGCACGGCCAGGATCTGATCCAGCGCGGCGACGCCCCCGCGGCTCTCGATCTGCAGCAGCACGCAGACGTTGTCGTTGATCTGCGCGGCGTAGTCCGGCTGGCTGCCGTAGCGGTTGCAGCGCTGCACGCCCGAGACGCCGCGCATGCCCTGCGGCGGATAGCGCGTGGCCGCCACCGCGCGGCGCGCTTCCTCGGCCGATTCGATCATCGGCACCAGCAGGTTGACGAAACCCAGGTCGAGCAGGCGCTTGATGAACACCGCGTCGTTCGAGGGTGGCCGAACCACCGGCGCGCTGGCGCTGTCCTTCAGCGCCATGAGCTGCAGCATCAGCGACTGCAGGTCGTTGGGCGCGTGCTCGGTGTCCAGCAGCAGCCAGTCGAAGCCGGCGATGCCCAGGATCTCCATCGTGACCGGGCTGGTGAGCGAGGACCAGCAGCCGATCAACTTTCTGGAGGCCAGGATGTCGCGGCGGAAGGTGTTGGGAAGGGGCGTGTAGGCAGTGGTCATGGGAGGCGTGAGGGCGGCGGGATTCATTCCAGCTTCACGCCCGCGGCCGCGACGACCTTGGCGTATTTCGCGATGTCGGCGGCCAGCTGGCGCTGGAACTTCGGCTGGTCGCCGGCTCCGGGCTCGGCGCCGAGCTGGCGGATGCGCTGCTGCACCTCGGGCAGGCGCAAAACGGCGTCCAGCTCGGTGCTCAGGCGCGCGAGCACGTCGGCGGGCAGGTTGCCGGGCGCGAAGAGGCCGTACCAAGTCGAGATATCGACGCCGGGCACGCCCGCCTCGGCCATGGTGGGAATGTCGGGCGCGACTGCTGTGCGGCGGGTGCCGGTCATGGCCAGCGCCTTGAGCCGGCCCGACTGCACGAAGGGCAATGCGGACGGCATGTTGGCGAAGATCGCGGTCACCTGCCCGCCGATCACGTCGGCCACCGCGGGCGCATCGCCCTTGTAGGCCACGTGCACGATGTCCACGCCCGCCGCGCCACGGAAGAGTTCGCTCGCCAGGTGCGGCGACGATCCGAGCCCGGGCGAAGCCGTGCTGACCGCGCCGGGCTTGGCCTTGGCCATCGCCACCAGGTCCTTGACGTTCGCCACCGGCAGCGCAGGGTTCACTACCAGCAGCAGCGGCACGGTGGCGATCAGCCCGACCGGCGTGAAGTCGCGCAACGCGTCGTAGGGGAGCCTTGCATACAGCGCGGGGTTGATCGCGTGCGTGGCGAGGCTGCCCATCAGCAGCGTGTAGCCGTCGGCTGGCGACTTGGCGACAAAGTCGACGCCGATGATCCCGTTGGCGCCTAGCCGGTTGTCCACGATGACGCTCTGGCCCAGCCGCTCGCCGAGCTTCTGCCCGATGAGCCGCGACAGCAGGTCGTTGGCGCCCCCCGCGGAATACGGCGACACCAGCCGCAGCGGCCGCGCGGGCTGCCATTGCGCGGCGGCGGGAAGCACGGCGGCGGCCAGGCACAAGGCCAGCAGTGCCTGGCTGATGCGTCGAAGGAGTTTCATGGGGCGTCCGGTGAGGCAACTCGGCTCCAGAAGCGGAGCCGGCGGCGATTATTCGAACGCCCGCACCGCGGCGCCTTGTACGTTATTGCGCAGCGCCGCGCGGGCCGGCCCGTGCGATGCCAAGTGCGCAACAACCTCCAAGCGCCGCATCGCGCTCCTGCGAAACCATCGTGGCCTTCCTCCAGCTCGACCGAAGACCCACCGATGACTTCCCTCACTCGCCGCACGGCCCTGATGCTATCGCTGGCCGCAACGCTCGGCGCCATGGCGCAGGCCTATCCCGTCCGGCCGCTGCGGCTGGTGGTTCCGTTCCCGCCGGGCGGCAGCACCGACATCGTCGCGCGCCTGGTCGCGCAGAAGCTCGGCGAAGCGCTGGACCAGCCCATGATCGTGGACAACCGCGCCGGCGCGGGCGGCATGATCGGCGCGGAGAACGTGGCCAGGTCGGCGCCCGACGGCTACTCGCTGCTGCTCGCGTCCTCGGGGCCGATCGTCATCGTGCCGGCGCTGCAGCCCAAGCTCGGCTACGACTCCGTGCGCGACTTCGCACCGGTCTCGATCATCGCGACCATCCCCACCATGCTGGTGGTGAACGAGAAGGTGCCGGCCAAGAACGTCGCCGAACTCATCGCGCTGGCCAAGGCCAGACCCGGCAAGCTGAACTTCGCATCGAGCGGCGTCGGCGCCACGCCGCACCTGGCGGGCGAAGTGTTCAAGTCGATGGCCGGGGTCGACATCGGCCACGTGCCCTACAAGGGCAGCGCACCCGCGCTGACCGACCTCATGGGCGGCCAGGTCGACATGATGTTCGAGCAGATTCCCGCCGTGCTGCCGCATGTGCAGAGCGGCAAGCTGCGCGCGCTCGCCGTCGGCAGCGCGCAACGCGTGGCGGCGCTGCCCGACCTGCCGAGCATTTCCGAATCGGGCCTGCCGGGCTTCGACGTGGTGTCGTGGTTCGGGATCATGGCGCCGGCCGGCACGCCCGCGCCGATCGTCTCGCGGCTGCGTGCGGAGCTCATGAAGATCATGCGCATGCCCGACGTCTCGGAAAAGCTCGCCTCGCTCGGTGCCGAGCCGCAGGCTTCCACGCCGCAGGCCTTCAGCCAAACCATCGTTGCCGAGTTGCCCAAGTGGGCCGAGATCATCCGCAAGTCCGGCGCCACCGCCAACTGAATTTCTCCCCTCGACCCTTCAGACCTTCATGACCACCCTGCTCGAATCGCAAGAGCCGCACACGCAGCTCACTCCTCCCTCGTTCGCCGTGCCGCCGGGCGCATGCGACTCCCACGCGCACATCTTCGGCCCGCCCGAGCGCTATCCGCTCGACCCGAAGCGCACCTTCAACCCGCCCAAGGCCGGCATCGAGAACTACCGCCGCATGCTCTCCACGCTGGGACTTCAGCGCGCCGTGATCGTGCATTCTGGCGCCTACGGCACCGACGTCTCGGTCACGCTCGATGCGCTGCAGGCATCGCGCGGGCAATGGCGCGGCATCGCGCTGGTGGACAACACAATCACCGCGGCGCGCATCGCTGAACTGGACGCCGCGGGCTTTCGCGGCGTGCGCTTTAACTTCATCTTCGGCCACCCCAATGCATGGCAGGACGTGGAAGACATCGCGCGGCGCATCGCGCCCTTCGGCTGGCACGTGCAGTTGCTGGCGGACGCGCGATACCTGCCCGAACTGCTGCCACTGATCGCGCGCCTGCCTGTCGAGGTAGTCATCGACCACATCGGCCGAATGCCGACCTCGGCCGGCATCGACGACCCCGGCTTCCAGGCCCTGCTCGCGCTGCTGCGGGGCGGGCGCACCTGGTGCAAGCTCTCGGGCGCCAACCGCATGGGCGACCCGATACCGCCCTATGCCAGCGTGGTGCCGTTCGCGCACGCGCTGGTCGAGGCCGGCGCCAACCATCTCGTGTGGGGCACCGACTGGCCGCACGTGCGCGAGCCCGGCGCCATTCCGAACGACGGCGACTTGCTCAACCTGCTGCCGCAGTGGGTGCCCGACAAGGCGCTGCGCGACGCCATCCTCTGCGACAACCCGGCGCAGCTCTACCGCTTCGGGCCCGCAGTGACACCGACCTCCGCGCAGTAAGGAAACGCCATGACAAATGCAACCACACTGGGCGCACAGCTCAAGGACCCGACGCTTCTCCAGACCCGTGCCTTCATCGGCGGCGAGTGGACCGCCGGGCGCACCGGCTTTGCCGTGCACGACCCCGCCACCGGCGCGCACCTGGCCGACGTGGCCAACCTGAGGCCGGACGACGCACAGGCCGCGATCCGGACAGCAGCGGCCGCACTGCCCGCTTGGCGTGCCGAAACCGCCAAGACGCGCCATGCCCTGCTGCTGCGCTGGTTCGAGCTGCTGCTCGCGAACGCCGACGACCTCGCCACCATCATGACCACCGAGCAGGGCAAGCCGCTGGCCGAGGCGCGCGGCGAGGTCGCCTATGCCGCGTCCTTCGTGGAGTGGTTCGCCGAAGAGGCCAAACGCGTGAACGGCGAGACACTGCCGCAGTTCGACAGCAACCGGCGACTGCTGGTGCTGCGCCAGCCGATCGGCGTGTGCGCGGCCATCACGCCGTGGAACTTTCCTCTCGCGATGTTCACCCGCAAGTGCGCACCAGCCCTGGCCGCCGGCTGCAGCGTGATCCTCAAGCCCGCCGAGCAGACGCCGCTGACCGCGCTCGCTGCCGTCGAGCTGGCGCGCCGTGCTGGCATTCCAGCAGGCGTGCTGAACGTGATCACGGCCGATGCCGACAACAGCATCGCGGTCGGCAAGGTGCTCTGCGCGAGCGACACCGTGCGGCACCTGAGCTTCACCGGCAGCACCGAAGTCGGCCGCATTTTGATGGCGCAGAGCGCGCCGACGGTCAAGAAGATGTCGCTCGAGCTCGGCGGCAATGCGCCATTCATCGTGTTCGACGACGCGGACATCGATGCGGCAGTGGACGGCGCCATCGCCAGCAAGTACCGCAATGCCGGCCAGACCTGCGTGTGCGCCAACCGCATCTACGTGCAGTCGGGCGTGTATGAGGAATTCGTTGCCAAGTTCGCGGCCAAGGCCAAGGCACTGAAGGTCGGCAACGGCTTCGAGCCGGGCGTTGTGCTCGGGCCGCTAATCGAACCCGCGGCGGTGCAGAAGGTGCAGCGGCACCTGGACGACGCGCTGAAGAAGGGTGCGCGGCTGGTCACCGGCGGCGTCGCGGCGCGCGGCCAGTTCTTCGAGCCGACCGTGGTGGCGGACGCCCATGCCGACATGCTCTGCGCCAAGGAGGAAACCTTCGGCCCCTTCGCGCCGATCTTCCGCTTCGACACCGAACAGCAGGCCATCGAGGCGGCCAACGCGAGCGAGTTCGGCCTGGCGAGCTACTTCTACAGCCGCGACATCGGCCGCATCTTCCGCGTGGGCGAGGCACTGGAATCGGGCATGGTCGGCATCAACGCCGGCGTGATCGCCACCGAGCATGTACCCTTCGGCGGCGTCAAGCAATCGGGGCTGGGGCGCGAAGGCTCGCACCACGGCATCGAGGAATACCTGGAGATCAAATACCTGTGTCTTGGCGACATCCTGAAATAGAGCTCGCCCCCAGCTGCGCGCAATTCGTGTCGCTTCTCCCACCCCTGCTCGGGGCAACACACCAGCAGCCCGGCAAAGCCGGTTCCTCGGTGTTTCACGAAAGGGGGCATGCGATGGGTTCATGGGTCCTGGACGGCGCTCGGCGCCATGGAACAATTGAAATGAAAAACGTCCTGGTGCGCTACCTGTCTGAAGCGGACGTGCGCCAGCTGCTGGACATGCCGCTGGCCTTGCGCGAGGTCGAGCGCGCGTTCGCGGCCCACGGCCGCGGCGAGGCGGTCGATACGCCGCGCGTGCGCACGCGCCAGCCCGGCGCCCATCTGCACGTGCTGCAGGCGGCCGCGCCCGAGCTCGGGCTGATCGGCCTGAAGGCCTACTACGTCGTGCCCGGCAAGGCGAGCACCTCGCTGATCCAGCTGATCGACCTCGCGCAGGGCCACCTGGTCGCGCTGGTCGAAGCGGACTGGCTCGGCCGCGTGCGCACTGGCGCGGCGACCGGCGTAGCGGCGGCGCGGCTCGCGCGCGAGGATTCGCGCGTGGCCGGGTTCTTCGGCTACGGCCGCCAGGCGGTCGCGCAACTCGAGGCGGTGTGCGCAGTGCGCCCGTTGGCCGAGGTGAAGGTGCATGGCCGCGACACCGCCGCCGTGCGCACCTTCTGCGATGCAATGAGCGCGCGCCTCGGCGTGAACGTGAGGCCGGCGGCGTCGCCCGAGGAAACCGTGCGCGGCAGCGACATCGTGGTCGCGATGACACGCGCCTCGGAGCCGCTGTTCGACGGGCGCTGGCTCGAACCCGGCCAGTTCGTCGCCGCGGCGGGCGGCAACAGCCTGGACCGTCGCGAAATCGACCTGGAAACCGTGCGCCGCGCCGATCTCGTGGTGGTCGATTCGCGCGAGATCACCGAGCGCGAATGCGGCGACCTACTGCCCGCGGTCGAGGCGGGTCTCTTGCACTGGCAGCGCCTGGCGGAACTGGGCGAGGTCGTCGCCGGCGTGCGCGAAGGCCGCCGCGACGCGGAGCAGATCACGCTGTTTGAATCGCACGGGATGGGCCTGCAGGACGTCTACACCGCCGCGCAGGTGTTGGCGCTCGCGCGCGAGCACGGCCTGGGCACCGACCTGCCGATGCAGGCGCCGGTGCGCAGCGGCGCGCTCGACTAGACCGTCTGCCGCCTGTCGGCCCACAGCTGCGGCGTTCGCTCCCTTAAGAACTGCATCAGCAGCGACGCAGCCGGGCTCAGGCCGCGCCGCTCCTCGTAGATGAAGCCCAGCGGACGGTACGCGGTTGGCTCGGTCAAGGCGATGCGCACCACGCCCTCGAGGTTGCAGGCCATGGCGGCGGTGTCGGGCACCACCGTGATGCCCATGCCGGCGCGCGCCATGCCCACGGCGGTGGCCACCAGCCCGGCCTCGTAGGCGGGGCGCTTGGCGAGCCCGTTGTGCGCGAAGGCCTGGTCGACCAGCACGCGCACGTGACTCATGTACCCCATGCCGATGAGCGGGTACTGCGACAGCTCTTTCCAGCGCAGCTTCTTGCGCCGCGCCAGCACATGGTCGCGCGCCACCACCGCCACCATCGCGTCGCGCACCACCGGCTGGAACAGTAGCCCCTCGCCGTCGTCGGTGAAGCTGCTGAAGCCGAAGTCGATGTCGCCGATGCGCACCATGTTCACCAGCGTGCGGTTCTCGGTCATCGCGTCCTTGAGCACGATGCGGATCTGCGGATGCAGCCCGACGAACTCCGCCACCAGCCGGGGCAGCACGTCGGAGCAGAGCGAAGGCATGCTGGCGATCGTCACCAGGCCGCCGCGCGGCCTGGACGCGTCGTGCAGGTCGCGCGTCAGGTCCTGCAGCGTGGTGACGGCACGCTGCACGTCGGGCAAGAGCTCCCGGCCGGCGGTGGTGAGCTCGGCGCCGCGCGCCTGGCGTTCGAACAGCACCACGTCGAGCTGGCGCTCCAGTTTCTGGATCATCAGCGTCAGCGCCGGCTGCGACACGTGCAGCGTGGCCGCCGCGCGCGAGAAGTTGCGGCTGCGGGCCACTTCGAGAAAGGCATCGAGCTGGCGCAGGGTGAAGTTCATGACTTATAGGTCGATAACAAAAATAAAATTTTCAAATGCTTTGGCCAGTTGTGCAATGCGGGTCTTCCAAGGAGCAATGGAATGAACCATCAGAAAACGACGGTCGAGCCGTTAGGCCCGAGCCGCGTCAAAGGCTGGCGCAGCGCGGGCGTCCTGCTCGAGCTGCACACCGGCGAACCGACGGCCTTGCCGCCGCATTCGCATACCGACTTCCAGATCGGCATCACCACCCGCGACCCCGGCGAATACACGTGCCGCGGACGCATCTGGATTGCGCCGCCGGGCAGCATCATCGTGTTCCCGCCGCAGGAGGTGCACAGCGTCAACCAGGTGGGGGGGCGGCAGACCGATGGCCGCTCGCGGCTCATGTACGTCGAGCCCGAACGCATGCTGGCCATCGCCCGCACCGTGTTCGGCGAAGGCGCGGGCATGCCGGTGTTCGAGAATCTCGTGATCTCGGACGCCAGCTTCATCGCCGCCTTCGAGCGGATGCATGCGCTGTGCGAGACCGACGCGGCCGAGCACGAGAAGGAATCGCGCCTGTGCGCGGTGCTCGCGCGGCTGATCGGCGACTTCGCCGTCGCGGCCGCCGCCGACACCTGCCGCGAGCGCCTGCGCGCCAAGATGCTGCGGGCGCGCGACTTCATCGTCTCCAACTACAGCGAGAACATCAGCCTCACGCAACTGGCCGATCTCGCGCACAGCAGCCCGTACCACTTCAACCGGTTGTTCGCGCACCACGTGGGGATGCCGCCGCACGCCTTCCACAACCAGATCCGCGTCGAGCGCTCCAAGGCGCTGATCCTGGGCGGGGCATCGAACGCGCAGGTCGCGAGGCAGACGGGCTTCTTCGACCAGAGCCACTTCACGCGCTACTTCCGGCGCATCGTGGGCGTCACGCCGAGTACCTACGCGCTCGCGCGGCGCTAAGCGCCTGCCCCGCGCGTGCCGCCATGCGACGGCGGCGCGCGCCCTTCCCTTTCCTTTCCTTTCCCCTCTGTCCCTGGAGACATCCATGTCCCTTCTTCGTCGGTGCCACCTCCTTCTCGTGGCCGCGCTCTGGTGCGCCGCCGCGGCCGTGCAGGCGCAGGAAAGCTATCCGGTGCGCCCGGTCAAGATCGTCGTGCCCTACAGCCCTGGCGGCATCACCGACATCCATGCGCGAGCCGTGGCGCAGCGCCGGGTCTTCACCTGGAGCCAGCCCGTCATCGTCGAGAACCGGGCCGGCGCCTCCGAGATCGTGGGCGCCAACGCCGTCGCCAAGGCGGCGCCGGACGGCTACACACTGTTCTTCGGCACCGACACTGCGCTGACGCTCAACCCGCTGCTGTATTCGAAGCTGCCCTACGAGGCGAAGGACCTGACACCAATCGTTCGCGTCAATGAGGGCATCGACGTGATGGTGGTGCGCGCCAGCCTGCCGGTGTCGTCGCTGCGCGATTTCATCGTCTATGCCAAGGCGCACACGGGCGCCGTGAGCTACGGCTCGCCGGGCGCGGGAACAATACAGCACCTGCGCATGAACTGGCTCGCGGTGCAGAACGGCTTCGAGTTCATCCACGTGCCCTACAGCGGCACCGCGCCCGCGGTGCATGCGGTGCTGGCCGGCACGGTGGACACTACGGTGTCGCCGGTCACGCTGGTCGAGCAGCACATCAAGGACGGCCGCATCAAGGCGGTCGCCATCATCGGCCGCACGCGCTTCGCGGGCCTGCCCGACGTGCCCTCGGTCGCCGAGCTCGGCATGCCGGACCTGGACATGAACCTCTTCATGGTGATGGCGGCGCCCGCGGGCACGCCCAAGGCCATCGTCGACCGCATCGCCCGCGACACGCGCGCCGTGGTCACGGACCGGGCCTTCGAGGAGAAGCACACCTTTCGCGACGGCTACATCACCGTCGCCGATACGCCGGAGGACTTTCGTAAGTTCATCGCTGATGCCGCTCCCAAGCAGCGCCAGCGCGTGAATGCGGCCAACGCCAAGTTGGACTGAACTCCATACATCACAAGACTCCCATGCTCTTCGACTTCTCCGCGCGCGCCGCGCAGGACTGCTACAAGCTGCTCGCCTCCACCATCGTGCCGCGCCCCATCGCATGGGTCGCGAGCGTGGACGAGGACGGCAGGCCCAACCTCTCGGCGTTCTCGTACTTCAACATCCTCACCAACGACCCCGCAGTGGTGGCGATCGGCATCAGCACCGGCGAAGCCGGCCGCACCAAGGACACGCTGCGCAATATCCGCGCCACCGGCGAGTTCACCGTGTGCCTGGTGTCCGAGCCGCTCGCGCAGCAGATGAACACCACGGCGATCGACTTCCCGCCCGGGGTCGACGAGATGGCCATCGCCCGACTGCGCGCGGCGCCCTCGCAGTTCGTGCGCGCGCCGCGCGTGGCCGACAGCCCGGTCGCGATGGAATGCGTGACGCACCAGCTCGTGCCCGTGGGCGAGCGCTGGACCATCGTGCTGGGCCGCGTGCTCGCTCTGTACGTGCGCGACGACTGCGTGCTCGACGCCAAACGCCATTACGTCGACACGTCGAAGCTGCAGCTCGTCGCGCGGATGCACGGCCGCGGCTGGTATGCGCGCACCACCGATCTCTACGAGATCCGGCGCCAGACCTTCGCCGACTGGAACGCGCGCGAGGCGTCGGGTTCCCCGGCGCCCGATGCCGCCTGACTCTGTGCTGGGGCCGTCAAGAGCGCAATTTCCTCCAAGCTGCGCGGGCAGCGGATTTTGAGAATCGATGCACGCCCGCAGCCAAGGCTTCGGAGTTCGCCGCGGCACCGCGCTGCGCGCCATTCATCACTTGCAAGGAACACCCATGACCACAGGCCCCCTGGAGGGAATCCGCGTACTCGACTTCACCCGCTTCCTGGCCGGTCCGTACGCGACCATGCTGCTGTCCGACCTTGGCGCCGACGTCGTCAAGATCGAGGAGCCCGGCGGCGACCACACGCGCACCAGCGGCCCCTACCTGGACGCGGCCACCCGCGACCAGGACATGGGCGGCTTCTTCAACAGCCTGAACCGCAGCAAGAAGGGCATCTGCATCGACCTGAAAAGCGCAGAAGGCCGCGCGCTGGTGCTCGAGCTGGTCAAGCAGGTGGACGTGGTGGTGGAGAACTTCCGCGGCGGCGTGATGGAGAAATACGGCCTCGCCTACGAGACGCTGGCCGAGGCCAATCCGCGCCTGGTGTACGCCAGCATCCGTGGGTTCGGCGACAAGCGCACGCTGGGCACGGCGTTCCCGGAGCGACCCACGGTCGACCTGCTGGTGCAGGCGATCTCCGGGATTATGAGCATCACCGGCTCGGCCGACGGCCAAGTCTACAAGGTCGGACCCGGCGTGGGCGACATTTTTCCGGGCGCGCTATGCACCGTGGGCATCCTTGCGGCGCTGCAGTCGCGCGAGCGCACCGGCGAAGGCCAGTACGTGGACACCTCGATGTACGACGCGATGCTGTCGCTGTGCGAACGCATGCTCTACCAGCACTCCTATACGGGCGACATCCCGCGCCCCATGGGCAACGCGCATCCGTTCTCGGCGCCCTACACGGTGTACCCCGCGAACGACGGCCAGTTCGTGGTGGCCGCGCCCAACGACAAGTTCTGGCGCCGCATCGCCACGGCCATCGGCCAGCCCGAGCTCGGCACCGATGTGCGCTTCGCGACCCGCGCCGCGCGCCGCGACCACCGAGAGGAAATCGACGAGATCATGCGCGCCTGGGCCATCACTCGCAGCCGCACGGCGGTGCTCGAGGCGCTGCTGGCGAACCAGGTGCTGGCGGCGCCGGTGAACGACGCGGCCGACATCTTTGCCGACCCCGAGGTGCAGACGCGCCGCATGCTGGTCGACATCGAGCCCTACCCCGGCGCCACGCGCAAGGTGAAGATCGCGGGCACGCCGATCAAGTTCTCCCGCACGCCCACGCGCACGCTGGAGCGCGGCCCGCTGGTGGGTGAGCATTCGCGCGACGTGTTGTCGCGCCTGTTCGGCATGTCGAACGCGCAGATCGACGGCCTGGAAGAACGCGGCGTGGTCTCGGGTCCCGCCACGGGAAAGGCCTGAGATGCAGACAAGCCTCGGTAGGGGCAGCGCGATGCGCGCCCTCAAGGACAAGATCGCGGTGGTCGGCGTGGGCACCACGCCGTTCGGCAGCTTTCCGCAGCTCGACGAATACGGGCTCGGCGCCTGGGCGTTCCGCAACGCCATCGAGGACTGCGGGCTCGACAAGAATGCGATCGACGGGCTCGGCGTGTGCCGCGTTCCGTCGTATGCCCGCATGGGCGAAGTGCTGGGCATCGACCCGCGCTGGACGCTCACGCTGCCAGCGCACGGCCGCATGTCGGGCATCTCCATCATCGAGGCCATCGCCGCGCTGCATGCGGGCCTGACCGACCACGTCGCGCTGATCTACGCCAACATCGGCCGCTCGCGCCGCGTGAACTACGGGGGCGAGGAGAGCCCGAACATCTGGAACCCGTGGGGCTTCACCTCGCCGGGCGCGGGCCATGCGCTGATGTACCAGCGCCACGCCCAAATGTTCGGCACCACCTCGCGCGACTTGGCCGAGGTCGCGGTGGCATTCCGCACGCATGCGTGCATGAACCCAGACGCGGTCATGAAAAAGCCGGTCACACTGGAAGACCATGAAGCCTCACGCTTCATCACCGAGCCGCTGCGCTTGCTCGACTACTGCCTCATCAACGACGGCGCGGTCTGTCTGATTCTGACCACCACCGAACGTGCACGCGACCTGAAGCGCCCGCCCGTGTTGATCTCGGGCATTGGCGCGCAAGAGAGCTACGTCGATTCGTCGCTACCTAATTTCTCGGGCGACTTCTGGTACGAGGCGCTCGGCAAGGTGAAGTCGGATGTCTACGGCATGGCCGGTATCGGACCCGAGGATATCGACGCCCTCATGTGCTACGACAACTTCAGCCCGACCGTGCTGTTCAGCCTCGAAGGCATGGGCTTCTGCGGGCGCGGCGAAGGCGGCGCCTTCGTGCGTGACGGGCGCCTGAAGCTGGGCGGCGCGCTGCCCACCAACACCGACGGCGGGCACCTGTCGAACTCGTACATGCAGGGCTGGGCGCTGAACGCCGAGGCCGTGCGCCAAGTGCGCGGCGACGGCGGCGAGCGCCAGGTTCCGAACTGCAAGACGGTGCAGTACGTGGCCGCAACGCCCTGCTCGCGCTCGATCATCTACACCGCTGGCTGAGAAGAAGGGACACGCCTCACATGAACCCCAACCTCGCGCCTACCCCCGCCGGCTTTCCCGTGCCCAAGCCCGACCAGCTCGGCGCGCCGTTCTGGGAATTCGCGCGCCAGAACCTCCTGGGCCTGCAGCGCTGCACCGCCTGTGGCGACATCCACTTTCCGCCCTCGCCCGTCTGCCCGAAATGCTTGTCCGACCTGCAGGAATGGATTCCGGCGAGCGGACGCGGCAGGCTGTTCTCGTGGTGCCGCTTCCACAAGGGCTACTGGGACAGCGTGTCGACGCTGGTGCCCTACACCGTCGCCATGGTGCGCCTGGCCGAAGGCCCGGTGCTCGTCACGCGGCTGGCCGGCGTGAAGACGCTGGCGGGGCTGCGCCTCGACCAGCCCGTGTTCCTGGGCTTCCAGCCCACAGTGGGCGATTTCACCTTGCCCATCTTCTCCCTGCAGGAGGCCTCATGAATTTGTCCGCCAGCGAAAAGATCGCCCGCTTCGTCGTCGGCTTCGACGCCGCCCAGCTCGCGCCCGCGACGCGCCACGTGATCGCCCGCGCAACCTACGACACGATGGTCTGCGGCCTGGCCGGCATCGACGAGCCGGTCTCGCGCAACATGCTGAGCTACGCACGCGCCCAGGGTGCTGGCAGCGCGGCCACCGTGTGGGCCACCGGCGAACGACTGTCGGTGGAATACGCCGCCCTGGTCAACGGCACGATGGCGCATGCGCTCGATTACGACGACGTGTCCTCGCCGTTGCGCGGCCATCCGAGCGTGGCCATGCTGCCCGCGCTACTGGCACTCGGGGAAAGCATCGGCATCGCCGGCCGTGCGGTGGTCGACGCCTTCGCGGTCGGCTTCGAGGTCACGCTGAAGCTGGCACGCGCCATCGTGGACGACCAGTACGCCAAAGGCTGGCACTCGACCGCATCGATCGCAACCTTCGGCGCCACCGCGGCCTGCGCGCATCTGCTTGGCCTCGACCTCGCGTGCACAACGCACGCCCTGGGCGTCGCGGTGTCGCAGATCTCGGGCACGCGGCAGAACTTCGGCACCATGTCAAAGCCTTTCCAGGCCGGCCTTGCCAATGCCGCCGCGCTACGCGCGGTGCTGCTGGCTCAGGCTGGCTTCGACGCGTCGCGCTTAGCGATGGACGGCGGCCACGGCTACACCGTGCTGTATGCCGACGGGCAGGACATCCACGGCCAGCTCGACACGCTGGGCAGCCTGCCCCTGGAGATCGACAGTGCCGGCATCGAGGTAAAGAAGTACCCACTGTGCTATGCCACGCATCGCACCATCGACGGTTTGCTCGACATCGTCGCGGCGCACCGTATCACGCTCTCCGACGTCGAACGCGTCGATGTGCGTACCAATTACCGCGCGACGGTGCCATTGATCTACCACCGGCCGCAGACGGGGCTGGAAGCCAAGTTCAGCATGGAGTACGCGGTGGCCACGGCGCTGCACGACGGCCATGTGAACCTGGCGAGCTTCGACGATGCGGCGGTGCAGCGGTCGGCGCTGCAGGCCTTCTTCGACAAGGTGCGCGTCAGCGAATGCGAACCGCCGATGTTCCCACGCTGGGCCCAGCTCGACGTCCGGCTGCGCGACGGCCGGCTGCTGCCTCTGCGCATCGAACGCCTGCGTGGCAGCACCGAATACCCGCTGAGCGATGCGGAGCTGGTTCAGAAGGGTGCCGACTGCTGCGCGTTCGGCCATTCGGGCATTTCCGCAGAGGCCTTCGCATCGGCCTGCTTCTCGATCGAAGAACAGTCTGTGCGGCAACTGATGGCGCAGCTCGCCGTAGCCTGACAACCATGCGCGGCGGAGTTCAGGCGTGGCAACCGGCGTCGCCGGCGAGCCCACCGCACCGGGAAAATGCGGGTGAACCAGACCTACCTCGACACGGCCCGCCTGCTGACCCAGATCGCGCCCTTCGTCTTTGCGGACAACACGTTCGCGCTCGAGGGCGGCACCGCGATCAATCTGTTCATCCGTGACATACCACGGCTGTCGATCGATCTGGATCTGGTCTTCCCCGACCACAGCCTGCCTCGTGACGCAGCAATCGCACGCATCAATGACGCCATCCGGCAATCTGCAGAGCGCCTGGACGCCCGGGGTTTTCAGACACACGCGCTGGCAACGGCCGATGCCGGCGAAACCAAACTGCTGGTACGCCGCGGAAAGATTGAGGTCAAGGTCGAAGTGAACTTCGTAATGCGTGGCACCGTCGAGCTCGCGCCCACCGCGGCGTTGACGCCCGCAGCCCGGGACACCTTGCTGGCCGAGTTGGAGATTCCGGTGGTGTCGCTGGAAGATGTGTACGGCGGCGCGCCTTCGTGGTTTACCTCGCCAGTCACAACCGAACGGTCCATGAAGTCTTGTTCCCGACCATGCGCGACATCAGCCAGGAGTACGAACGCAACTTCAGGGGCATGACCACCGAGCCAGTCGAACTGGGCGCGCTGCTGGCCGCGCGCAAGCGCATGGTCCAGGAATTGCAAAGCAGCCTTCACGGCGATGAGCGCCGCCTTCTGCTGTCGCTCGTCAATGGTTAACCGGAATGGCCGCTGCTGGGCATCGCGCATGCCGAGCATCTGCCAGGCATTCGCTGGAAGGTGCAGAACCTGGCCCAACTGAAACGCAAAGGCCCGGCCAAGTTCGCCGAACAAGCCGACTTGCTGGCGCAGCGACTGGGATAAGCCTACGAGGCCGGATCGGCCGACCTCGCTGACTTGACTCTCAGCGCCGCCTTGAAACCCCGGTCGTGCGCAATGAAGGCCCAGCATGTGCGGGATCAGCCCTACCGCATCCACCGGCCCATGCAGCCGGCTGTGCACCTCGGCGTAGGCGTCGAGCTGCAGCATGAGTTCGGCTGTGACGGTGAACGCAAAACTCAACGCCCGCGTTCGCTCGAATGACGGACCGCGCCCCGACGTATCCCGGCTCCTCCAGCCTGATCGGTGGTATTGCCACGAAGGCCTTGGCAGTAGCCGCCGGGGCGGCAGTCCTCCACGATGCCGGCGTCACGCACCTGGCTGCACTGGACAGCCACGGGATTGCCGCGTTGACCGTGCGGGCGCGTCGGCACGCATCGGCGATGCGCACTCAGTCCTTAACGATGGTGTGGTCTCGTTCGCCAATGCGCCAGCGATCCGTCGCGGCGCGCGCATCGGCGAACGCGTCGCCAACGTGATCGCTCGCTGGCGGATCGTGCCTAAACGACATCCGTCAGCACGTCACGTGCCGGCGCGCTTGTCTCACCGCGTCACCGGGGCAACCCGCCAACGTACGGCCGGCAACGATGCCAACCGGTGGCCTGTTCGTAGGCCCATCCGATGCGCAGCACAAGATCCTCCGCGAACGCCCTGCCCACGATCTGCAGCGACAGCGGCATGCCCTCGCGGTTGAAGCCGCATGGCAACGCGAGTGCACAGAGGCCCAGATAGTTCACGAAGCGCGTCAAGTCCGACAGGGGCATGTGCTCCTCGTCGATGCTGTCCAGTCGCGGCGACGCCATGACGGTCGTCGGCAGCAAGATCGCGTCGAAGCCGAAGAGTGCCCTGCCCATGCGGCTCATGTCTTCCCGCCGTTCGATGAGGGTGCCGGCATAGGCCACCGCGGCACCATCTTTCCCCGCCAGCACCCGCGCGCGCACGGCCGGACCGAAGTCGTCGCTGTCCGCATGGATGATGTCGATCAAGTTGGCATACCCCTCCGTACGGATGATGTGCGAGGCTCCCTTGCAGTAATCGACGGGCTGCCTCGGGAGCTCGATGGGCTCGACCGCCGCACCCAGTTCATGCAGCACCTGCGCTGCAGCAGCCACGGCCTGCATGACCTGCTCGTCGACGCCCGGCAGCTGCGCGGCGCCAACCAGTCCCAGCCGCAGCCCCGTCACGGGGCGGTTCAACGCCGCGACCGGATCCATCTTCGGTGCAAAGGCAGTGGCCGCATCGTCGGGATCGACACCGCAGATTGCTCCAAACACGATTGCCGCGTCTTCGACGCTGCGCGCGAGCGGACCGATCGAGTCGAGCGTCTGGCTCAATGGAAACACGCCATGATTGCTCACGCTGGCCGCCGTCGGCTTGAGGCCGACCACGCCATTCATGGATGCCGGGATGCGCACCGAGCCGCCTGTGTCCGAGCCGAGCGAGGCGGGCACCATTCCAGCCGCCACGGCGACGCCGGAACCGCTCGACGATCCGCCCGGCGACCGGTGATGCGCCAAGTCCCATGGATTGCGCGGCGTACCGAGCCTTGGGTTAGTGCCCCAGCCGCCGAATGCGAACTCCACCATGTGCAGCTTTCCGAGAAGGATCGCGCCCGCGGCTTTGAGGCGCTTCACGACCGTCGCCGTGCATGGCGAGACGCGCTCGCGCCAGTACGCGGAGCCGACCGTGGTGCGCCTGCCCTCGACCTCGATCAGGTCCTTCAATGCAATGGGTATGCCGTGAAGCGGGCCGAGGTAGCGGCCGGCCGCAATGTCCGCCTCCGCCTGTCGCGCGCCGCTGCGCGCCTCATCGGCCCAAACGTCGATGAAGGCATGCAGGTGATCGTCGGTCTGCTCGATGCGCGCGAGGCACGCCTCGAGCAGTGCGACCGGCGACACGGTGCCGGCCTCGATCAGAGGTGCTAGGCGATGGATGGGAAGGTCCGCGAGTTCGGCGGTGTCCAGCGTCTGCGTGGTTGTCGTCATGTTCAGTCGATCCGGTATTCGAGCCACTCGGCAATGAGCCGCTGCAGTTGGGAGTCGCCCTCGAACATCTCGCGGCCGCCTTCGGCGCGGTTGCGCCCCAGTTCGAGCACATAGAGATAGTCCGAGACGGCGGCACACTGCCGCACGTTCTGGTCCACGAGGATCACTGTCACCCCGCGCGATGGCAGCGTGCGGATGAAATCATAGATTTCCTTCGAGAACCGCGGTGCGATCATGGCCGTCGGCTCGTCGAGCAGGATCACTTCGGGCTCGAGCGCCAGCGCGCGCGCCAGTTCCAGGAAGCGCTGCTGGCCTCCACTCATGCTCGACGCTGCGTCGTGTCTCTTTTCGCCGAGGATGGGGAACTGCGCATAGGCAGCATCGAGTGCGCGCCGAACGCGTGCCTTGTCCTTGCGAAAGACCCAGCAGCCAAGCCGCAGGTTGTCTTCCACCGAGAGATCGCCGAACAGGCTGCGGTTCTGCGGCACGAAGGACACGCCGCGTTCGATGAAGGTATAGGGCGGTGCACCGTTGAGGCGCTCGTCCTTGAAGCGGATATCGCCGTGATGCGGCTTGAGGAAGCCGTACAGCGTCTTCAAGGCTGTCGACTTGCCGGCGCCGTTGGGGCCGATGATGCCGGTGACAGAACCACGCCGGAACGACATGCTCACCTGATCCAGGATGGAGATGTCCCCGTGGTAGGCCACCGATACACGATCGAGCGACATGATCGCCTCACCCGCCGGCAAGCTGGATCGGGGAGATTGGGAAGATGGAATATCGGTCTGCATGCTCAGCGCCCCAGGAAGGCCTCGACCACGGCCGGATTGTTCTGAATGGCTGCGGCGTCGCCCTCGGCGATCGTCTCCCCCTGATTGAGCACGAGGATGTGATCGGACAGACGGTAGACGGAGGTCATGTCGTGGCTCACGAGGATGAAGCTCTTGCCGCGTTGCTTCAGCTTCATGATCTGGTCGATGAAGACGCGGCACAGGTTCGGATGCACACCGGCAAAGGGCTCGTCGAGCAGGATCAGCGTGGGGTCCAGCATCATCACCCGCAACAGTTCGACCAGCTTCTGCTGGCCGCCCGAGAGCTCCTCGGCATAGTTGTCGCGCAACCGATAGAGGTCGACCTCGGCCAACAGCGCCTCGGCCTGCGCCACCAGCGTGCTCGTCCTGCCGCTCGCCCCCAGCACCGGGACCAGCAGATTCTCGACGAGCGTCAATCGCCTGAAGAGCCGCGGGACCTGGAAGGTGCGTCCGATTCCGAGGCGCGTGACCTCGTGCGCCCGACGACCGATGACTTCTTCGCTCTTGAAGCGGATCGATCCACCGCTGGCATGGTAAATGCCGTTGATGCAGTTCATCACCGTCGTCTTGCCGGAGCCATTGACGCCGATCAGGCCCAGGATGCTGTCGTCGGGCACGTTGAACGACAAGGACTTGACGGCGACGAGACCGCCGAAGCTTTTGTGGAGATTGGAGACTTCAAGCATCGCGGGCAAGCACTGGAAAGTAGGTCGAGACGGTCATCGCAGCGCCGCGCGCCCGAACATGCCGGCGGGCCGCAGCGTGATCGTGGCGACGAGGATGACGAAGCCGACGACGGGTGACAGCGACTGTGGAAGGAACACGATGGCGAGTTGCTCCGCCACCCCGAACACGATGCCGCCCAAGATCGCGCCGACCGGATGGCCGAGCCCGCCGAGCACGATCACGACAAAGCCGATCAGCGTGAAGTCCAGCCCGGAGAATGGCCCGAAGGCCGGAAACACGAGCGCGATCAGCACGCCGGTGAATGCGCCCAGCCCAATGGCGAGCCCGAAGGCCAGCGCCGAGAGCTGGTGAATGTTGACGCCAACGATCTGGATGGCGTCGCGGTTCATGATCGCCGCGCGAAGCGCCTTGCCCGCCAACGTGCGATAGAGGAAACCGGTCAGCGCCAGGATGACCAGAGCCCCCACGGCCAGGGCCACCAGTTGCGCCGTCGGCATGATGAGCCCGGCAAGCCTGATCACGGAAGGCGTGAAGCTGTAGTTGAGCGAGCGCGTGTCCGCCTCGAAGAAGTACAGCAGTGCGGCACCGGCCATCAGCGACACGCCATAGAAGCTCAGGAACGACGCCAGTTCCGGGTCGTCCGACCGCATGAGCCGCGGCATGAGCGCCTTGTAGAGCAGCATGCCCACGCCAAAGAAGAGCACGAAGGCGATCGGCAGCACGAACAGCGGGTGCAGGCCGGTCCAGTTGACGAAGAGCAGTGCCGCATAGCAGCCCGCGATCACGACCTCGCCGTGCGCGAAGTTCACGACCCGCATCGTGCCGTAGAGGATGGTAAGGCTGCAGCCGATGAGCCCGTAGAGCGCGCCCAGGATCACGCCCGACAGCAGCGCCTGCGCAATGAGTTCGCCCGTCATGGCCGGTCACCCGCTGCTTCGGCCCCGCCTTGGCGCGCGATCAGAGCCGAGAGCTGTCCGGCCTCTTCGTGCAGCAGTGCCGCAAGCTTGAGTGCGCGTTCGCCATGCACCCGCTCGGCAATGGCCGTGATGCTCAATGCCGCGACGGGCTGCTTCTGTGCATCGAGAACCGGCACCCCGATCGCATTGACGCCCGGAATGATCAGGCCCTCCACGAAGGAGAAGCCTTGCGTCTGCGTCTGCTTGACCAGGCTCGCGAGCTTCGACGGCGTGAACGCTGGAAAGTCGCGCAGCCAGCGCTGGTTGCTTTCGACCGCGCTCTCGATCTCGGCCTTGGGCAGGAACGCGAGCAGGGCCAGGCTGCCCGAGCCCACGCCCAGGGGACGCGACTGTCCCACGTCGAGAGACAGCGTCTTGATGGGGAAGTCGCCCTGTTCGCGGCCAAGGCACAGCGAGCGCAGGCCCTCGCGCACGGACAGATAGGCCGTGTCCTCCGTGACGGCGGCCAGATGCCTGAGCGACGGCGATGCGAGCACGGCAATGTCCTGCTGATGCGCTTGCCTACTGAGCAGGCCGAGCCGCGCGCCGAGGTGGTAGTGCCGGTTGGCGGCGTTCTGCGATGCGAAGCCGACATCGGCCAGGGCAGCCAGCAGCCGGTGCGTGGTCGCCTTGCCGAACCCCGCCTGCTTGGCGATCTCGGTCAACGGCCCACCGCGCACGCCGAAGGCCGCCAGGACCTGAAGGATGGTCGCCGCCCGATCGATCGACTTGACCGCAGGTTTGTCGTCGTCCTCGACCTGAGCAGCAGTCTCCATGGAGGAGGGTTCTTGTTCCATTTTTTATATTCTCATGTTCTGAATTATTTGATCATTTAGATCTTGGCGCAATGTTTGCGATGCAGGAATCGTGCAAGGCCAACAAGATATTTTTGTGCTTTCTCATTGGGCATTTCTCCCCATAACAGGGAAATAATGCCCGATTCTGGACACGCCTCCGCCACGGTTGACATTGGTTTCTCACAATTCCAATATTTCCTTAAATGAGTTTTGTTAGTTCCGTATAACGGAACATATTCTTTGGAAAGAAGATCTCATGACGTCGAAAATTCCGCAGTTCCTCCTTGTCGCCACGGTCCTCTGTGCCAGTGTTGCGGCGAGCGCCCAGGCCCGGACCTCCATCAAGGTGGGCATGACCATTTCGTCCACCGGCACCTTTGCGTCGGCGTCGCAATCCGGCGAACGTGGCGTGCAGATCTGGCTCGACGACGTCAACAAGCGCGGCGGCATCGCACTCGCCGGCAAGAAGTACCCGGTGGAACTTGTCAAGCGCGATGACCGCAGCGACAAGCAGTTGGTCTCGCGCGTCTATGACTCGCTGATCAACGAAGAAAAGGTCGACGTGCTGATCGCACCTTTCAGCTCGACGCTGGTGGGCGTCGCCGCGCCGATTGCGGACTCGAACAAGAAATACATGGTCAGCTGGGCCGGATCGTCGGACCAACTGTTCCAGCAGGGTTACCAGAGCATCGTGTCGGTGACGGTCCAGGCGTCCCAGCTTCCGGTCACCAGCACGGCACTCACGGCAAAGCTCGGCGTGAAGAAGATGGCCATCGTCTATGCCGACGATCCGTTCCCGGCAAGCACTGCCGCGGCCGCACGCGACATGGCCGAGAAGGCCGGAATCAAAGTCGTGCTCTTCGAGAAATACGCCAAGGGCACGAAAGATTTCGCGATCCTGCTGCAGAAGGCACAGGCCAGCGGTGCCGAGGCCCTCTACTCGCCGTCCAACGACGGCGACCTGATCAGCATGGTGCGGCAGATGAAGGAACGGGAGATCAACTTCCCCATGACCTACATGGTGTACGGCTCGGCGCCGCCCCTGATGGAAATGGGCAAGGACGCCAACTACCTGTTCAGCCACACCCAGTTCGATCCGACCGTGAAATGGAAGGTGACCGACGGGCTCAATACCGACCAGTTCCTGGCCGCCTACAAGCGCCTCTTCCCGAACGTCGTGAGCGGCGCGGACTTCCAGACGGCACTGGCCTATGGGGCCGGCGTCGTGCTGGAAAAGAGCATCGGGACGGCGAATTCGATGGACGCGGCCAAGCTCAAGCAGGCTGCCATGGACATCAGCGGCAAGACGATCATGGTCAGCGGCCAGTTCGAGATCGACAAGACCGGTTTCCAGATCGGCATGAAGCCGATCGTGCTGCAGATGCAGCCCGATGGCATGAAGATCGTCGCGCCAGAAGAGATCGCGACCGGCAAGGCGATCTACCCCGCCCCGGCCTGGACCAAGCGCTAATCGCCGGGGCAACGACCACATGCCACACAACGCAGCCGCAGCCGCGCCGCTTTCTTCCGGCCAGATCGCGCGATGGCGAACCACGGTCTGGCTGACCGTCGTTGCCGTCGGCGTGATCGGCCTCGCGCTGGTCCCGGCGCTGGGCCTGAGCCTGGCTTTCTGGTTCTACCTGGTTCTGTGGGTCACACTCGCTTCCGGGCTGAACATCATGGGCGGCTTCACGGGCTACCTGCCCTTCGGCTACGTCGCGTTCTACGGCGTGGGTGCCTACGGGATGGCCATCGGTGTGCGCAAGCTCGGCCTGCCTCCGGCAGCGGGACTTGCGCTCGCAGCCGGTGCCGGGCTGCTGCTCAGTCTGCTCCTCGCGCGCACGCTCGTGCTGCGCGGCATCTACTTCTCGATCGTGTCGCTGGCACTCGCCGTCATCTGCAGGCTGCTTATCGCCAACATGCCGGATGAATACGCCGGCGGCAGCTTCGGCATCACGCTCGGCCTGGGCAAGCCACAGGCCGCGTACTACATCATGCTGGCGCTCATGGTCGCGACCCTGCTCGCCGTGACCTGGCTCGCGCAGTCGCGCCTCGGCATGGCCTTGCGCGCGATCCGGGACGACCCCGACACGGCAGAGACGATGGGCATCGACATCGCGAGGGTCCGGCTCAACGCCTGGATGATGTCAGCCGTGATCGCGGCCCTCACCGGCGCGATCGAGGCCTGGTACACCAACATCGTGGACACCGAGACGGCGTTCAACCTGCTGGTGAGCACGAAGGCCATCATCTACGCGGTTGCTGGCGGCCTGGGAACCGTGATCGGCCCGGTCATCGGCGTGCTGTCAATGCTCGCCGTGGACAACCTGATCTGGAAGAACTTCCCGGTCCTGAACGTGTTTCTCCTCGGTCTGTCCATCGTATTGCTCATGCTCTTCCTGCCACGCGGCATCATCGGCACCCTGATCTGGCGCCTGCCGAGACTGCGTCGCTTCCTGTTCTAGTGAATCGAAGGGAATGCCTTGACGAATCGTCTGAAAGACAAAGTGGCGCTCGTTTTCGGAGCGGGCTCCTCGGGACCGGGTTGGGGCAACGGCAAGGCCGCCGCCGCGCTGTTCGCGCAGGAGGGTGCGAAGGTGGTCGCCGTGGACGTCGACCGCGACGCTGCCGAGGAGACACGCAGCGCCATCGCCGAACGCGGGCACGACTGCGATGCGCTGCAGGCCGACGTGACCGTCTCCGACGAGGTGCTCGCTGCCGTGCGCTTCGCCCAGGAGCGCCACGGCCGGATCGACGTCCTGCACAACAACGTCGGGGTGACGATCATGGGTGATCCAGTGACCCTCAGCGAGGCCGATTGGCAGCGCTCGCTCGACATCAACCTGATCAGCGCCTTTCTCACCAGCAAACACGTGCTGCCGATCATGACGGTCCAGCGCTCCGGCTCGATCATCCACATCTCGTCGCTGGCGTCGATGCAGATCAACCGTCTTCCCTATTTCGGCTACTACGCGTCGAAGGCCGGACGGAACCACTTCACGAAGGCGCTTGCGGTCAACTACGCGCCCTACGGCATCCGGGCCAATGCGCTGCTGCCCGGTGTGATGGACACGCCGTTGATCTACAAGCAAATCGTCGGCGAGTACGGCAGTGTCGAGGCCATGCGTGCAGCGCGCAACGCCGCATCGCCCATGGGACGCATGGGCGATGCGTGGGACGTGGCGTATGCCGCGTTGTTCCTCGCCTCCGACGAGTCGTGCTACATCACGGGGACCATCATCCCGATCGATGGCGGCAAGAGCTGCACGGGGCGCTGACCCCATGCTTTCCATCGACTTCTTCTCTCGCGCCGTGCACCACCACGGCGAGTGCATCGCATTGCAAAGCCCGGGCGAGACGCTGGACTGCGCGGAACTCGGCGCGCGCGAGCGCATTGCAGCACTCTACCGACCCGGCCGTTGGTTCGCGTGTCGCCGTGTGCGCCAGAAACACCGTCGACCACATCGTCGCCCTGCGCGACGTACTCGCTGCGGAGAAGACGTGGGTGCTGCCCAATGCACGCAACGCGATCGTCGAGCTCGACCGCGCCATCGCATTCACCAGCCCGGCCATTCTCGTGGCGGACCACGCGCATGCATCCAGGCTGGCCGTCGGCGCCAGCGTGCGGCTCATCCATACGGGCAGACCCCGATCGGGAGCTGCTGCGTGAATACGCGGGCCGGCATCCACTGCGGGGTCGCGTCGGACCCGACGAAGTGCAGGCCATCAAGTTCACGGGCGGCTCGCTCGGTGTTCCAAAGGACGTGATGCAGCCCATGCCGGGCATGGACTGCGGGACTCATCTCGCAGATCCACACCGATGGTTTCGGTCCCGACGAACGCTATCTCGTTGCCGCGCCGGTGACGCACGGCACCTCCACCTACCTACTGCAGATGTTCGCGCAAGGGCGGGCGCCACGTGCTGCCAGGCGGCAACAAGCCCGCGACCCCGGCGGCGGCCTTCGTGACCCGCCCTCTGGGCGGGGGTCTTCTCACTGGAAAGTACCGTCGTGGCGAAGTGAGCCGCGCGACCCATTTGGGTGTGCTCATCCATCAAGAAGACAGCGCCCAGAAAGGCGCGGTCCTTGACGCCCCGCAAACTGTCGCCCAAGAGACGGGGTCGAACCCGGTACGGGTGGCCATCGCCTGAGCGGCAGCACGCGGTGCCATTCCTATCATCGGGCCGAAGTCAATGATACAACTGGAGGACAATCTTGCCGCCGCGGATGTGCGCCTCACAGACCAGCAACTTTCGCAATTGAACGCGGCGGGCTCGCCCAGTCTGGGGTTTCCGCATGACTTGCTGAACCAAGCGTCCACCCGCCAGAGCTTGGCAGGGGTCAGCTTAAGCAACTGGATGCGCCGAAGCACTTGGTCGCGTGAACCTCAGCAAGGCGATGCGACGTGCGGGTCGAGTGAGCTCGCGCTACCCGTAAGGCACTTAGACGGAACGTCCGGTGGTGGCCGACTGTGACCTGTCGAGTCCTAGCGGTTCGCGCTCATTGCGGCCATGAGTTTTCCAGGAGCTGTCGTTCGTGGGCAGGCGACTTCGGCTTGTCAGAAGCTCTAAGATCCATCGAAAACATCCTGACGCCATGTGCCCAAAGACTTTCCCCTTGCCTGGCGTTGGACGGACGAGAATTACGCGCTGCTGCCGCAGGACGTCCTTTCGCGAATCGAGCCCAACACATCGGCACAGGCGGACAAGCTTCTCCAGCAGCCACTTGCATTTCATGGCTCTGATGGCCTAAGTGAGCGCATCTTCTCGCTCTAACGGATCGAAACCAGAGCGGTTGGATCCGAACGTGCGACTGATTGCCTGCCCACTTGCCATGAAGAGCAGGAGACGCGCGTGCTCCTCCCGAGGCAGCCAAACACCGCTGTTTCAACGACCTGGGGAATATTCGCGCGCCACCGCAGGTTCAGCATCGGTCCGAGCGACTGGCTGCCGCCGCAAGCCTTCGCCACCGCGTCGCGGAAATGGGCCTCGCGGCCAGGCAGGCAGGCCAGGCCGCGCTCGCCGGCCGCCCAGTCGCCGGGCGGGCTGTTGAACAGCACCTGCTGCAGGCCGTGCTCGCGCAGCCGCGCGGCGAGGTCGGTAGGCGCGAAGTCGTAGGGAAAGAGGTACTCCACGGCCTCGAAGCCGTCGGCCGCGGCGGCGGCGAAGCGCTCGAGGAAGGGCAGCTCCGTGTACAGCATCGAGAGGTTGGCGGCGAAGCGGGGCATGGCGGCGTGTTGAGGGAAGAAAACAACAAAGGGCGCTACCAGCGCGCCCCGAAGACAGTGCGCAGCTCGGCGATTCTGGCTTCGTCGAGCACCGCGCAGCGGCGGCCGGAGAGCAGCCACAGCCTGGCGGTCTCTTCCAGCTCCTCCAGTACGCCATGGCCGCGGCAGGCGTGTCGTGCCACACGTTGGGGCCTAGGAGTCTGGGCGGCAGAAGCCGACTGACCGACTGACTTTTTCTCGAAGGTTGATGTAAGTTTGCGGCCATGGCCGCGAACTACCTTCCCTACGAGCCGCAGCAGATGATGCTGCTCCCCGAGACGCTGCAGGAGTGGTTGCCCGAAGGGCACCTGGCGCACTTCATCAGTGACGCCATCGACGGCCTGGACCTTGGCGCCTTCCATGCGCGCTACGACAGGGACGGCCCGCGCAACCAGCCGTTCCACCCGGCCATGATGGTCAAGGTGCTGGTCTACGGCTACGCCACGGGCGTGTTCAGCTCTCGCAAGATCGCCCGCAAGTTGCACGAGGACGTGGCATTCCGGGTGCTGGCTGCGCGTAACTTCCCGGCACACCGCACGATCCGCGACTTCCGCGCATTGCACTTGAAGGAGCTATCGGACCTGTTCGTGCAGGTCGTGCGCCTGGCGCGCGAGCTGGGACTGATCAGGCTGGGCACGATCGCGGTGGACGGCACCAAGGTCAAGGCCAACGCGAGCCGCCATAAGGCGATGAGTTATGCGCACATGCTCAAGACCGAAGCCGAGCTGAAGGCCCAGATCGCAGCCTTGCTGAACAAGGCGCGTGCGGCCGACGAAGCCGAGAAGAACGAGCCCGAACTGGACATCCCGGCGGAGATCGCGCGGCGGCAGGACCGGTTGGACGCCATCGCCGCAGCGCGCGCAAGACTGGAGGCACGCCAGAGCGAAGCCGACACCGAACGCGGGCGCAGCGACGACGATGACCAGAGGCCGCGCGGGCCCGATGGCAATCCCAAGGGCGGGCGCTACAGCCGAGCCTTCGGCGTGCCCAAGGACACGGCACAAGACAACTTCACCGACCCTGACAGCCGCATCATGCCGCGCGCGGGCGGCGGCTTCGACCCCGCGTACAACGCCCAGACGGCAGTGGACGACACGGCGCACATCATCGTGGCGGCCGAGTTGATCAACAACGCCTCGGATGCGCGCGAACTGCCCGCCATGTTGGAGGCGGTCAAGAACGCACTGGGTGTGTATCCCGAGCAGACGCTGGCCGATGCGGGCTATCGCAGCGAGGCGATGTTCCAGGCCCTCGCCGGGCGCACGGAGCTGATCGTGGCGATCGGCAGAGAAGGCAAGGGACATCGAGCGATCAGCGACGTGTCGCTGCCGCTGACGGCAGCGATGGTTCACAAGATGAAGACCCCCGAGGCGCGCGAGGCCTACCGCAGGCGCAAGTGGCTGGCCGAACCACCCAACGGCTGGATCAAGAACGTCCTGGGGTTCAGGCAGTTCAGCCTGCGCGGCCTGCAGAATGTGCAAGCCGAGTGGAAGCTCGTGTGCTTGGCGCTGAATCTGCGGCGAATGGCCTCGATGCGGTGTGGCTGAGGCCGGTGAACGGCCCCGCGAACGAACCCTCGGGCCTCGCAAAGCGGCCATCAGCGCCTCTGCGCTGTGACCGCAGGCCTCGCGGTGTTGTGCGCGACCCCGAACGACCCGAATGGGCCTCAGCAATCACGCGCGTGAGCTTCTGCCGCCCAGACTCCTAG
>CAIQMJ010001128.1 GCA_903872875.1 uncultured Variovorax sp. | reverse complement strand
TGAGCTACGTCGTGCCGCAGGTCGCCAACGTGTTCGCAGGCACCAAGCGCGCACTGCCCTTCCTGACCGTGGCGATGCTCGCGCTGAGCGACTTCGTGCGCAGCTACGGCTGGGCCATGCTGATCGTGCTCGTCGGCATCGGCTTCTTCTTCAAGGTGGCGCTTGCCCGAGATGCCTTCCGCGAGAAGTTCGACGCGGCCTGGCTGCGCCTGCCGCTGGTCGGCAAGCTCGCGCGCGGCTACAACGCGGCGCGCTTCGCGAGCACGCTCGCCATGCTGGCCACAGCCGGCGTGCCGATCCTCCGGGCACTGCAGGCCGCGTCCGAAACGCTGGGCAATCGCGCGATGCGGGCGGACGCGCTCGACGCGCTCGTGCTGGTGCGCGAAGGCGCGCCGCTGGCGTCGGCACTCGCGCAGAAAAAGCGCTTTCCGGGCATCGTCTCGATGTTCGCGCGGCTCGGCGAACAGACCGGCACGCTGCCACTGATGCTGCAACGCGCCGCCAACCAGCTCGGCGCCGAAGTGCAGCGACGTGCCATGCACCTGGCGACCATCCTCGAGCCTCTGCTGATCGTGGGCATGGGCGGCGTGGTCATGCTGATCGTGCTGGCGGTGCTGATGCCGATCATCCAGCTGAACCAGTTCGTGAAGTAGTGCCATGGCCGCGACGCTTGAGGACAAGCTGGTCGTCGCGATCTCATCGCGGGCGCTGTTCAATCTCGAGGAAGAGAACAGGCTGTTCGAATCCGGCGATCCGGAAGGCTACATGCGGCTGCAGTTCGAGCGGCTCGACATACCGGCACAGCCGGGCATCGCCTACTCGCTGGTGCAGAAGCTGCTGCGCTTCAATGACGACGGGCTGCAGCGTGTGGAAGTCGTGATCCTGTCGCGCAACGACCCGGTGTCGGGCATGCGGATCTTCCGCTCCAGCGCCTCTGCGGGCATCAAGCTGCAGCGCGGCGTGTTCACTCAGGGTCGGCCGCCCTTCGGCTACCTGAGGCCGCTGCGCGCGCACCTCTTCCTGTCGGCGAATGCAGGGGATGTGCGCGAAGCCCTGGGTGCGGGGTTTCCGGCCGCGCGCGTGCTGGTCGAGTCGGTCAAGGCCAGCGATGCCTATCCGAATGAAGTGCGCATCGCCTTCGACGGGGATGCCGTGTTGTTTTCGGATGAAGCCGAGCGCGTGTTCCAGGCCGAAGGACTCGACGCATTTCAGCTGCACGAGTCGAGCAAGGCCACGATGCCGCTGCCCGAAGGGCCGTTCAAGCCACTTCTGTCGGCGCTGCACCGGCTCCAGCTGGCTGGCAATTCGACGATGCGCATCCGTACCGCGCTGGTCACGGCACGCAGTGCGCCCGCGCACGAACGCGCGATCCGCACGCTCATGAACTGGAACATCCGCGTCGACGAAGCGATGTTCCTCGGCGGCCTGCCGAAGGGCGAATTCCTGCGCGAATTCGAACCCGACTTCTTCTTCGACGACCAGACCGGTCACGTCGACGCCGCCGCGCGGCACGTGCCTTCGGGCCACGTGTCGAGCGGCATCAGCAACCCCCGCTGAGGCACGCCGAGGCGTGCTGACGCCGCGTGCCGATGGCGCGCGGCACGCCTTCGCTCGTACAGGCCGAGCGCACAAACAACGTCGCGTTGTCATCGACGCTTAACGGCACCGTCACGTGCGGCCCATAAGCTCAATTCCACCAATTTGCAACAACGCAAGGAAATGCACATGGCCCACCTTCGTCTTTACGTCCCGACAGCGCGCCGGCAGCGGCTCGCGTCCTTCGCCGCGCTGATGGCACTTACCTGCGCGCTGGCCGCTTGCGGCGGCAGCGACAACGCTGCCACGCCAACGACACCCACCACGCCGACAAACCCCACCACGCCCGAGAACCCGACGACGCCCACGACGCCGGACACCTCCGTCGCACCCGTCATGCGCTGCGCGCCCTGACATCCACACACCCACGAGACGACCATGACTTCACGACGCAACTTCCTGCGCGGCACGGCCTCCGCCGGTATAGCCGCCGCCACGCTCGCCGCTTTTCCGCCTGCCATCCGCCGCGCGCTGGCCATTCCGGCCAACAACGCGACCGGCACGATCATGGATGTGGAACACATCGTGATCCTGATGCAGGAGAACCGGTCCTTCGATCACTACTTCGGCACGCTGATGGGTGTGCGGGGCTTCGGCGATCGCTTCACGATCCCGCTGCCCAAGGGGCTGAACGTCTGGCAGCAGAGCGATGCCAACGGCAAGCCGATCCTCCCGTACCACCTCGACGGCACCAAGGGCAATGCCCAGCGCGTCAGCGGTACGCCGCACTCGTGGAGCAACGGCCAGGACGCCTGGGACGGCGGCCGCATGTACCAATGGCCGCGCTACAAGAACACGGCCTCGATGGGCCACTACAAGGAGGCCGAGCTGCCGTTCCAGTTTGCGCTGGCCAATGCCTTTACCGTGTGCGACGCATACCACTGCTCGATGCACACCGGCACCAATTCCAACCGCATGTTCCACTGGACCGGCACCAACGGACCGACGGGCGCCAACGTGGCGACCGTGAACAACGAATGGGACGACATCGGCCCCTCGACGCTGGGCTACACGTGGAAGACCTACCCGGAGCGCCTGGAAGAAGCCAAGGTCAGCTGGTTCATCTACCAGAACATGCCGGAGAACTACACCGACAACCCGCTCGCCGGCTTCAAGCAGTACCGCAAGGCAAACGAAGTGTCGGGCAAGCCGGTCAGCCATGACGACACAGTCGTCTCCCCGGCCTACGACCCGGCCAGCGACGAGACCGGCAATCCGCTTTACAAAGGCATTGCCAACACCATGCCCGACGGCGGCCTCCTCGGCACCTTCAAGCAGGACATCCTGAACGGCAAGCTGCGCCAGGTCACCTGGATCGTCGCGCCCTCGACCTATTCGGAACACCCCGGACCGTCGAGCCCGGTGCAAGGCGCCTGGTACATCCAGGAGACCCTGGACGCGCTCACCGCCGTGCCCGAGGTCTGGAGCAAGACCGTGCTGATCGTCAACTTCGACGAGAACGACGGCTACTTCGACCATGTCCCCTCGCCTGCTGCGCCTTCGCTCAATACCGACGGCACGGCCGCCGGCCTGACCACGCTGACGGACAGCGAGATCGCCTTCGAGCGCTTCACCCACACGAGCCCGCCGGGCACCGCAGGCCAGCCCTTGCCGGACAAGCGCGTCTACGGCCCGGGCGTGCGCGTGCCGGCCTACGTCATCTCGCCATGGAGCCGCGGCGGCTGGGTCAACTCGCAGGTCTTCGACCACACCTCGGTGTTGCGCTTCATCGAGGCGCGCTTCGGCGTGAAGGAGACCAACATCAGCCCGTTCCGGCGCGCCGTGTGCGGCGACCTCACCAGCGCGTTCAACTTCGCGACGCCCAACAGCGAAGTGCTGCCGACGCTGGCGGGCCGCAAGAGCAAGGCCGATGCAGACACGCTGCGGGCCCAGCAACAGGCGCTCGCGCAGATCGTGCCGCCGACCACGCAGCAGTTGCCGCAGCAGGCCAAGGGTACGCGGCCGTCGCGCGCGCTGCCCTATGAGCTCCATGTGAAGGCCAAGGCCGACGCCACGGCCGGCACCGTGCGGCTGCAGTTCGCCAACACCGGCAAGCAGGCCGCCGTGTTCCATGTCTACGACAAGCTCAACCTCGACCGGCTGCCGCGCCGCTACATGGTCGAGGCCGACAAGACGCTGGAAGACAGCTGGACGGTCGCGACCGACAACGCCGGCCTGTACGACCTCTGGGTGCTCGGGCCGAACGGCTTCCATCGCTACTTCAAGGGCGACCTCAATGCGCTGCGCGCGAGCGGAGCGGCCAATCCCGAGGTGAAGGTTTGCTACGACATTGCCAACGGCAACGTCTACCTGACGATGACGAACACCGGCAGCAAGGCGGCCAAGTTCACGATCCGCGCCAAGGCGTACCGCGACGATGGTCCGTGGACTGCCACCGTCGCTGCCGGCGCTTCGGTCGATCAGCACTGGGAGCTCGCTGCCAGCGGCCAGTGGTACGACTTCATCGTGAGCAGCGACGCCGACGCGAGCTATGTGCGGCGCTTTGCCGGCCGCGTCGAAACCGGGAAGCACACGGTGAGCGATCCGGCGATGGGCCTCGGCGACCTTTAAGCCGGGCACTCCCCCGCCCGAGCCAATCGGGCGGGGGTTTAAGCATCGCCTAAGCGCGCACGCGCAGGCCGCAGCTAGGATGAGCGCATCGCGCCGACGAGCGCTCCACGATGGCTGCACACCGATGTCCTCAGGCTCTGCGCGTTCTGCGTCCTTCCTCTCCGCGCTGCGCCGCATCGGCCGGCTGGCGCTACCTTACTTTCGTTCCGAAGACCGATGGAAGGCGCGCGCCATGCTCGCCGCGGTCGTGGCGCTGAACCTCGGCACGGTCTACGTCGCGGTGCTGCTCAATGAGTGGAGCCGGGTCTTCTACGACGCGTTGCAGGCCAAGGACCAGACCGTGTTCTGGACCCAGCTGGCGCGATTCACCTATATCGCGATGGCGGGCATCATGGTCGCGATCCTCAAGTTCTACATCACCCAGTTGCTGCAGATGCGCTGGCGCGCCTGGATGACGCGCAACTACCTGAGTCGCTGGCTGGCGGACAAGGTTTTCTACCGGCTGGAGCTTGCGCGCTATGCCGGCGCAGCAGCCAATGCAGATGCCGAGCGCCACGACAACACCGACAACCCCGACCAACGGATCCAGGAAGACATGCAGCTCTTCACCGACTACACGGTGACGCTGTCGATGGGCATCCTGAATGCCGTGGTCACGCTGGTGAGCTTCATCGGCATCTTGTGGGTCGAGTCGGGCCCGATCTCCTTCACGCTGGCCGGCACGGCGATCACGGTGCCCGGCTACATGGTCTGGATTGCGCTGATCTACTGCGTGGCCGGCACGACCATCACGCATTTCATCGGGCGGCCGCTGATCGGCCTGAACTTCCAGCAGCAGCGCTTCGAAGCCGACTTCCGCCATCACCTGGTTCGAGTGCGCGAGCACAGCGAGGCGATCGCGCTGGACCGTGGCGAGACAGTCGAGCACACCCAGCTCGACATGCGCTTCTCCGCCGTGTTGCGCAACTACCTTCAGTTGATCCGACAGCAGAAGAACCTGGTGGCCTTCACCACCTCCTTCGCTCAACTTGCGGTGGTGTTCCCCTTCTTCGCTGCCGCGCCACGCTTCTTCAGCGGTGCCATCCAGTTCGGGCAACTGATGCAGATCTCCCGTGCCTTCGGCACCGTGCAGGAGTCGCTGAGCTGGTTCGTCGACAACTACGACCGCGTGGCCGTGTGGCGCGCGACGGCCGATCGCCTGACCAGCTTCGACGCCGCTATGAAGGCACATGCAGAGAACGCCGCGTCGCCAAGGCTGCTGGCCTCGGGGGACGCAACCCCCGACGGCCTGCAAGCCGACGGCCTCGACATCGCGCTGCCGGACGGCACCCGGCTGCTGCACGACGCATCGCTCACGGTGCGCGCGGGCGACAGCGTGCTGCTCCAGGGCCCATCGGGCAGCGGCAAATCGACGCTGTTCCGCAGTTTCGCGGGCATCTGGCCGTTTGCGAGCGGCCGCATGCAGGTGCCGCAGGACGCGATGTTCATCCCGCAGAGGCCCTATGTGCCGGACGGCCGGCTGCGCGACGCGCTGGCCTACCCGCGCCCGGCCTCGGACTACAGCGATGCGCAGCTCGCGCAGGCGCTCGACGACGCGCTGCTGCCCGGGCTATCGGCGCGGCTCGACGACAGCGACTCCTGGAGCCAGAAGCTGTCCGGCGGCGAGCAGCAGCGGCTGGCGATCGCCCGCGTTCTGCTGCGCCAGCCGAAATGGCTGTTCGCCGACGAAGCCACCAGCGCGCTCGACCCGAAGGCGGAGGACGCGCTGTACGAACGGCTTGCCGCCGGCGTCAAGGCACGGAACGGCGCGCTGGTGTCGATCGCGCACCGGCCATCGGTCAGCGCCTTCCATGACCGGCGCTGGACGTTGGTGCCGACCGCCGATGGCGCTGCGGCACGCTACACGGTTGAAACGACCTGACGACCTGAGCATTGCAACGTCGCCGCAGCGCCATCTCACGTGCCGCGGTACTGCTCCCAGCCCTTCTGCCGCAGCACGCAGGCCGGGCAGTTGCCGCAGCCGTAACCCCAGGCGTGCCGGTGTGTCCGGTCGCCCTGGTAGCAGGTGTGCGTGTGCTCGACGATCAGGTCGACCAGCGCCTCGCCGCCGAGCCGATGCGCCATCGCCCAGGTGGCAGCCTTGTCGATCCACATCAACGGCGTCTCGATGACCAGGCGCCGATCCAGGCCGAGCGACAGCGCGAGCTGCATCGCCTTCATCGTGTCGTCGCGGCAATCGGGATAGCGGAGTAGTCGGTCTCGCAGACGCCGGTCACGATGACCTGCAGGCCGCGGCGGTAGGCCAGGGCGCCCGCGAGCGTCAGGAACAGCAGGTTGCGCCCGGGCACGAAGGTGTTGGGCAAGCCGTCGGCCTGCATCGCGAACGCGACCTCGTCGGTCAGCGACGAGCCGCCGATCTGCGAGAGTGAGTCTACGTTCAGCAGATGGTCGTCGGCCAGCCTCGGTGCCCACGCGGGAAAGCGCTCGCAGAGCTGGTCGCGCACGGTCTGGCGCACGTCCATCTCGATGCGGTGGCGCTGGCCGTATTCGAAGCCCAGCGTCTCGACGCGCTCGTAGCGGCTGAGTGCGTCGGCCAAGCAGGTGGTCGAATCCTGGCCGCCGGAGAAGAGGACGAGGGCGGTGGTATGCATGGAAATCTCCTGTCGGACAAGCGCGCAAGTTTCGCAGCATGCAGCGGACCCGCGGCTAGGATGCGCCGCATGACGACCAAACACCTCGTGGCCTGGGCCGCCACCTTCCTCGTGCTGCTGGTGATCGACGGGCTCTGGCTCGGCGTGATCGCCAAGAACCTGTACCAGCAGGGCATGGGCGATCTGATGGCGCCGCAGCCACGGCTCGGCTTCGCGGCGGCCTTCTACCTGCTCTATCCGATCGGCCTGGTGTTCTTCGCCGTGCTGCCCGGCGCGGAGGCCGGCAGCGTCTGGCGCGGCGCCTTGGTGGGCGCGCTGTTCGGCCTGTTCGCCTATGGCACCTACGACCTGACCAATTCGGCTGTGGTGCGCAACTGGCCGATCGGCCTGAGCTTCATCGACATGGCCTGGGGCAGCTTCGCCAGCGGCCTGGCTTCGGCAGGCGGCACGGCAGCCCTGCGCTGGTTTGCCGCGCGCTAGAGAAAACGCTCCAGCAGCTTGCGCGAGGCGCGGTCCAGCGCCTTCGCATCGGGGATGCGGAACTGCACGCCGCTCGCGCTCGCGATCAGCAGCGCACCACCGGCCAGCCGGCGAATGTCCTCTTCTGCCTTGAGCACGAACTCCGTGTCGCCACGGTCGGTGCTCACAGTCCAGGTGCTCGGCACGCCGAAGCTCGACACCCGGTGGAGCCGAAGCAGCGTCGGTGCGAAGTCGCGCACCGCCAGCTCGGCGTCGAGCAGCTCGCGCACCACGGTCGGCAACTGCGTCATGTGGTCGATCCAGACACGCTCGCGCCCATCGCTGCCGACCAGCGACAGCCCATCCGATGGCGCGGTCAGCGGAAAGGCCCTTACCGGCACCACCCCTGCATGCCGCTCGCCATGCGCATCGATCAGCACCAGCGCGCCGAAGGCGTCGCGCTCGAGTTGAAAGTCGATCGCCATCACGCCTCCCCTGCCGGATGGGCCGCGTGGCCCGACAACGCCGCGGCCGTGGCGGCGGCGACGCCCACACGCTCGTCCGCCGCGCCTTCGCTCGCGTCGTCATCGGCCGTGCGCAACTGCGCCTGGTACAGCCGCCAGTAGGCGCCCTGCTGCGCCATCAGCGCTTCGTGCGGGCCAACCTCGACCACCTCGCCGCGGTCCATCACCACCAGCCGAGCGGCCTTGCGCAAGGTCGACAGCCGGTGTGCGATGGCGATGGTCGTGCGCCCCTTCACCAGGTTGTCGAGCGCCTTCTGGATCTCCTTCTCGGTCTCGGTGTCGACCGCCGAGGTCGCCTCGTCGAGGATCAGGATGCGCGGGTCGATCAGCAGCGCGCGGGCAATCGAGATGCGCTGGCGCTCCCCGCCCGAAAGTGTCTGACCTCGCTCGCCAATGATGGAATCGTAGCCGTCCGGCATCTGCAGGATGAACTCGTGCGCCCGCGCCGCCCGCGCCGCCGCCAGGATCTCCTCGCGCGTCGCAC
>CAIQMJ010001127.1 GCA_903872875.1 uncultured Variovorax sp. | reverse complement strand
GCATCAGTGCAGCCCTAGATTATACAGCGCTTTTACGCCCCCTCGAAAGATCGACGCCAAGTTGCTTGAGCTTTCGATACAGATGCGTACGCTCCAGGCCCGTTTTTTCCGCCACCCGGGTCATCGAACCGTTTTCCATCGCAAGGTGGAACTCGAAATAGGCCTTCTCGAAACCGTCGCGGGCATCGCGCAACGGACGATCGAGATCGAAGCTCTGCGTCGCGCGCGGACCCGTATCAACCACTGCGCTGACAGTGGCTGCGGGCGCAGGAACCGAATGATCGCTGCTGGTCGTGATGGTTGCACCGGTGGTTGCGGCGATAGCTGTACTCGGCAGCACAGTGGCGGCCGCCACGCGGCGGGCGCTCTCGCGTGCCAATCCCTGCTCGACCGCTTTCAGCAATTTCTGAAGGGTGATGGGCTTTTCGAGAAAGGCAAAAGCACCGATGCGCGTGGCATCCACCGCTGTATCGATGGTGGCATGGCCGCTCATCATGATCACAGGCATCGTCAGCAGACTGGCGGTTGACCACTCCTTGAGCAGAGACACGCCGTCGGTGTCGGGCATCCAGATATCGAGCAGCACGAGATCGGGACGCGCCCTCAGTCGAGCCGCCCTGGCTTCGGCTGCGTTTTCTGCAAGTTCGACGTTGTGGCCTTCGTCATTCAGAATTTCGAACAGCAGGTCACGAATGCCCAGCTCGTCGTCGACCACGAGGATATTTGCCATTGAATGCTTGTTGCTGCGTTGTACCTGGGTGTGACCGTTCGCTTGCCAGCCTCGGCCTGGCGCTCGGCGCTCAGGCTGATGGCTTCGAATCTTCGGTGTGAACGACCGCTCCCTGCGGTTCGCGTGCCAACGCGAATGATAGCGAGACTTGCGCACCGGCCACGACACCCTCCGCGATGCGGTTGGAAAGTTCGATGAGTGCACCATGCTCGTCGGCGATCTTCTTCACCACTGCAAGACCCAGACCAGTGCCTTTGGTCTTGGTCGTGACGTACGGTTCGAACGCACGCTTGAGGATGTTCTCGGCAAAACCCGGCCCACTGTCCTGCACCGTCAGCCGTACTCTTTGGCCGGAATCTGCAAGGCGGGTGCGGATGATGACTTCGCCGGTCCGTCCGCCCGTGCCGGCCATGGCTTCGGCCGCGTCCTGGGCGTTCTGCAGCAGATTGTGGATGACCTGCCGGATCTGCTGTGCATCGCCCCGGATCGGCGGGCAGCGCGCGTCAAGCTCGCAGCGCGGCGCGATCGGCGTGCTGTCTGCGCCGTAGAGTTGCAGCACGTCGGTGACCAGCGAATTCAGGTCGACGGGCTTGAGCTCGGCGGCTGGCAGGCGGGCATAGTCGCGAAACTCGTTGACCAGCCTTTTCATCGCATCGACCTGGTCCACGATGGTCTTCACCGACTTGGTCAGGATCGCCTGCTCCGGCCCGCTCACCTTGCCCGTCAACTTCATTTCCAGCCGTTCGGCGGACAACTGGATGGGCGTGAGCGGATTCTTGATTTCATGCGCCAGGCGCCGCGCGACCTCGCCCCAGGCCTGGGCGCGCTGCGCCGAGACGATCTCGGAGATGTCGTCGAACACCAGGAGCCGTTCGGCATTCGGCAGCTGCGCACCTCGGGCAACGATATTGATCACATCCTTCGAAGGCCCGGTGCTGCTCCCGTTGAGTTCGAAGGCATGTTGCCAGTGGTCCAGCCCATGCTGCGCGAATTCGACCTCGAGTTCGTCGAACTGCTGCTGGATGTTCTGGGCGAACGATGCAAGGCCCGGCACTTCGGCCAGCGCGCGGCCTTCGTAGGCGGCCAGTGGCGCGCGCAGGACACGGGTGGCGCCTGGATTGGTCGACAGCACGGTGCCCGCACCGTCAAGCACGATGACGCCGGAGGTCAGGTTGTCCAGGATGGTCTGGAGGTTGGCGCGCGCGGCATCGAGCTCTCCCACAGTCTTCTCGACTGCACCTCGCGCGTCCGCGAGCTGCTGCGTCATGACGGCGAAGGACCGCGTCAGGCCGCCGAGTTCATCCTTGCCATGCAGCACGGCGGTCGGGCGCAGATCGCCGGCGGCCACTTGCCGCACGCCTTCGGCCAGCACCAGCAACGGCCGTGCGAGCCCATTGCCGAACAGCACGGCCAGCAGCACGGCGCCAAACACCGCCAGGAACAGGCTGAGCGTGAGCGTGCCGATGTACATGCGGCGCAGGCCATCGCGCGCGAGGGCGCGCTCCTGGTATTCGCGATTGGCTTCCTGCACGGCAAGCGCATTGGCGACGACCGCCGTCGGCAACGGCTGCGTCACCTGCAGAAACCGCTGCTCGGTGTTGAAGTCGAAGCCCGGGCGCTGCACCAGCGCGAGCGCACGCACGCTGGCCGGCGGCGGCGTCGGGCCCGCCAGCAGCGTTTCGTCCAGGCCGTCGATGTGCGCCACGGGACGATCGGCCTTCACCTGCCGCAGTTGCTGCTGCGTCGGCCGCTCGGGATTGAGCTGAAAGCGCGATGTGCCGGCACCGGCAATGAGCTGGCCAGACCCGGTCCAGAGCACGACGTCGGTCGCACCCAGTTGGTCCCGGATGCGTTCGAGCACAAGGCCGGCGCTGGCATCCGGTACGCCAGCGAGTTGATTGCTGGCAGTGCGCGTCTTCGCGGCGAGGTCCTCGGCCAGTGAATCGAGTGTCGCGCGTCCCAGATTCAAACCGGCGTCGAGCGCGCCTTCGACCTTCACGTCGAACCAGCTCTCGATGGATCGCGCCACGAACTGATAGGACACGACGTAGACCAGCACACCCGGCACGACGCCGACCAGCGCAAATATCGCGGCAAGCCGGATCAGCAGCCGACTGCCGAATTTGCCTTGGCGCAGCCGCCGCAACAGCCTGAAGCCCACCCAGCACAACACCAGCAGCAGCAGCAGCGCCACGACCACGTTGATGCCGAACAGCTTCGCGTAGTTCTCCTCGTAGAGCACGCGGTTGTTGGTGGCCACGGCCAGCAGGAACATCAGCACAAGGCCAATGGCGACGACCAGCGCCGCACCGACGCCGATGGCCCATCGCATCGCACGCGAGCGGCGTGGTGGTGGGCCAGCGGGCCGCGCGGAGGTGCTCACCTGAGCTTCTCCAGCGGCAACCGGGCGCTGCGCTCCGTGGAAATGTTCCAGTCTGGCAACCCGACGACGCCGATCTGGATCGGCCGGGGAAGCTGCGACGTATCGAGCCGGAAGCGGAAGACGACGGAGTTCGAGGCGTCGTCGCCAATCGCCGAGAAATCGCCCAGACGCATCCGGCCGATTCGCTTCACGGCATCGAGCGCCTCGTCGAGGCTGTCGAAGGTCTGTTGATTCACGAGCACGCCGAAGCCGGTGTTGCCGGTGATAGGCACCGGTGCCACATTGAGCCGCCAACGCCGCGTGAGAGGCTGGTAGGCCAGGCGCATGTGCCGCACCGCCTGTGCAATCTTGCGGTCCGTCCAGTACCAGCGTTCGCGGTAGAGCTCGGCTTCGGCCACGAAGTGGATCGCGATGCCTTTGTCGAGCACGTCCTCGACCAGGGGCGGTACGCCGAACTCCACGGCGGCACTCAGATAGACACCGTCGTCGTCCTGCTCGAGACGCATCTGCGTGACCGTTGCCGCATGCTCCTCCGCCAGCAAGACTGCAGGCCAGATCAACAGCAGACAGATGGCGACGGCCAATCCACGCCATCCGGCGAGACACCGCGCCATGGCGCGCCGAATCCGCCCGGCCGGCTCAGCGGCGGATTTTTTCGAGCAGCGCGTAATAGAAACCGTCGTGGTCACCCAGCGGATTGTCCGGGACGCTATGGTCAATCCCGCCGCTTTGAGGCAGCAAATGGCCCGGCGATGGCATCAATCGGGCATCAGTGTTGTGTGCAAGGAACGCATCAATCTGGTGCGAACCTTCTTCGCGGAAGACCGAGCAAGTGCAATAGAGCAACCGTCCGCCCGGTCGCACCAGCGGCCAGAGGGAGGCGAGCAGCATCGCCTGCTGGATCGCAAGTTGGGCGACGTCGCTTTCGCGCCGCAGCCACCGGACGTCCGGATGCCGGCGCACGATACCCGACGCCGTGCAGGGTGCATCGAGCAGGATGGCATCGAACGGGACACCATCCCACCAGACGGCCGTCCGGCTGGCGTCGGCCACCACCACCTCGGCCTGCAGGCCGAGGCGTGCCAGCGTGTCGCCAATGCGGCGGCTGCGCTGTGCATCGACTTCGAGCGCAGTCACTGCGGCAGCACCTTGGCCCGCCCACTCGAGCAGATGCGCCGTCTTGCCACCCGGCGCCGCGCAGGCATCGAGCACGCGCCAGGGCGCGTCGCCGGCTGCGCGTTCAAGACCGGCGAGCAGCAGCGGCGCCGCGAGTTGCGCCGCCGCATCCTGTACCGACGCCAGCCCCTCGGCGAAGCCAGGCAGTTGATGCACCGGGCGTGCGCGCACCAGTTGGATGCCACTTTCGCCGACTGCGCGGGCGTCCAGGTCCGCGGCCTCGAGTGCTGCGAGGTAGGCACGCCTGTCGGTCTTGCGAACGTTGACGCGCAAGGTCATCGGCGCCTGCATGTTGTCCGCGCGCAGCACGCGCTGCCACTCGCGCGGATGGTCACGTTTGAGGCGTTCGATCCACCAGCGCGGATGGTTCCACTGCGCCACCGGCTCCGTATCGGTTGCAGCGACGAGCGCGTCGCGTTCGCGCAGAAAGCGCCGCAGACACGCATTGATGAAACTGGCTTGGGCACGGGTCACCGGGTTGCGCTTGGCCGCTTCGACCGTCTGGTCGACCAGCGTGAAGGTCTCGTAGGGTGCCTCGTCGCCGTTCCATGCGAGCGCCAGTGCGGTGCATAGCAACGCGTCGGCCGGTGGCGGCGGCGTGCGCTTGGCCAGATGCCGGCGCAGCGCCTCTGCGCGCCCCAACCAGCGAAGGACCTGGAAGCCGATCGCCTGCACGCCGGGACGAAGTGCGGGTTCGACGCCCTCGAACGCCACAGCGCCGGAGACTCCGCTGCGGATCGAGGCAAGAGCCGCTGCGGTAAGTTGCAGCTGTCGCCACAAGGGCGGCTGCAACGATGCATCGCGGGAGGATTCAGGGTGTTCGTTTAGCAACTTGGATCGATGGTAAGTCAGGGGCAAGACGGGCCGAAAGCGGGATGCCGGGCCGGCATCCTCAAGGTTTGCGGCGTCCGCCGCGTTCAGCCCAGCGCTGCGGCCGGATGCAATTGCATCACCCATGCCACGAGCACCGCCGGGAACTGCCGGATCGCCGCGTTGTAGTGCGCCACCGCCCGATTGAACTGGCCGCGCGCGATCTCTGCTGCGGCCGATGGCTCAGGCCAGGGAGTCAGTTCAGTCGGCGTCGACGGTACTGATGCACTCTCCGTGCCTGATTGCTGCGCAACGACCCGGGCCAGCGTGCCGTCGGGCTCGAAGCGCATAACGGCATCCGGATGAAGGCGCTGCCATGCGGCGAGCATCACGTGCAGCGCGGTTGCCAGTGCGGCAATGTTGGTGGCCGTCAGCGGCCTTTGACGCGTGACGGCAAGCAGCGTGGTCAGCTGGGCGGTGGTCGCGTGCAACGACACCAGCGCCGGATCCGGGGGATCGGCGGCGTCGGCCGGCCTTTTCAGGCTGTGCATCTGAACGAAATCGAGCTGGCGCAGCAAAGCCGCATCCAGCGTGGCATAGGCTTGCAGCGCGCTCGCGCGCAACCGCATCAGCCGGTTGTAGGCGCCCACGAACCAGAACAAAAGGATCGCTCCCACCACCCAATACGCGAGCGAATCACGAAAGAGGCTCATCGCGGCCTCCGCAGAAAAAACGCCCCCCTTCCGCAAACGGAAGGGAGGCGCATCAGGCCGTTCATGGCCGGCGAAGGACGGACATTACTCCGTCGCAGCGCCTTCGCTGGCGTCCACGGTGCTCGAGTCGTCGGTCGTGCCCGCCAGTTCGGCGGCTTCGGATTCGGCGATTGCGCGGCGCTCGGCTTCGTCCATCGCGTCCTTGACCTTGCGGGCCTGGTGGTATGCCATGCCGGTGCCCGCGGGAATCAGGCGACCGACGATGACGTTTTCCTTCAAGCCACGCAGTTCGTCGCGCTTGCCCATGATCGCGGCTTCGGTCAGCACGCGCGTCGTTTCCTGGAACGATGCTGCCGAGATGAACGAGTCGGTCGAGAGCGATGCCTTCGTGATACCCAGCAGCAGGTTGGTGAACGTCGCGGGAATCTTGCCTTCGGCGCGCAGTGCGTCGTTGGTGTTGAGCATTTCGCTGCGTTCGACCTGTTCGCCGGAGATATAGGCGGTGTCACCGATGTTGTCGACCACGACGCGGCGCAGCATCTGGCGAACGATCACCTCGATGTGCTTGTCGTTGATCTTCACGCCTTGCAGGCGATACACGTCCTG
>CAIQMJ010001126.1 GCA_903872875.1 uncultured Variovorax sp. | reverse complement strand
GCCGCGTGAAGACGCGCGAGCGCCTCCTGCGCCCTCACAGCTTCGGTCACGTCGTAGCCCTCGCAGAAGATCCCCGTGCACCGCCCGCTCCCGTCCAGCATCGGCTCATAGACGAAGTCGAGATAGCGCTCATCGACAGGGCCTTGCGGGTCAGACTGGACGCGAATGAGCAGCCTCCTTGCGATGAAGCGCTTGGCTGACGTTCCAGCTTGTGCCTATAAGAAAAACGCATTGGATCGCACGCTTGTGCACCGGCAGTGCAGACGCCGTGATGAGATGCTTGTCCTCCATGACGGGAAGCCGCGCTGCGCGACTGACTGCATGACGAAAAGACAGGAGACATCCAACATGAACCTTCAACGACGCCAGCTGCTCGGCATAGCCGCCTCAGCGCCGCTTGCCCCGCCGGTCCTGCGAGCCGCAGAGGTGCCGCCCGCGGGCTGGCCAAAGAAGCCCGTATGGCTCATCGTGCCCAACGTCCCGGGCGGCGGCAGCGACATCCTTGCGCGAACCCTCCAAGGGGAACTCCAGAGGCTCTGGAACCAGTCAATCCTCATCGAGTACAAACCCGGCGGCGGCACCGTGCTGGGCACGGGCTTCGTCGCAAAGGCCCCGGCCGATGGCTACACGCTTGGCTTGGTGGTGACCTCCCACGTCATCAACCCCTCCTTGCGCAAGACGCTTCCCTTCGACACGCTCAAGGACTTTGCGCATGTCAGCATGACAGCGTCATCGAGCATGCTGTTGTCGGCGTCCCCTCAATTCGCGCCGCGCACTCTGAAGGAACTTATCGACCATTGCAGGGCACATCCCGGCACCGTTACCTATGCTACGCCCGGCGCCGGTAGCTCGATGCACCTGGCCGGCGAGCTCATCAAGCAGAAGGCCGGCATCGACATGCTGCATGTTCCTTACAAGGGCACCGGAGGCGCCTATGCAGATGTGGCCGGCGGTCGGGTCGACCTGTTGATCGACCCAACCTTCGCGTCGATGCCCCACGTCAAAAGCGGCCGCTTGAAGCCCGTTGCCGCCTTCAGGAGGCCATCACTAGACTTCGCCACGGTCGAGTTCTCAGATAACGGCCGGTATGACCTGAAGTGCCCCAACGGTCACGACACAACGACAGTCGTGCAACAGCAGAAGTACGAGATCCTTTTTGAGATTGGGGCGCACGCCATCCTCGATGGCTACTATCGAGAAGCCGTGTCCTCGTTCACTGCGAGCATGGAACGCTTTTTCGAATACAGCATGCGGGTCATGTTCCACCATCGCACGAACAGCGACTCGCTGTTCAAAGCGTGCTGGCGTCGGATGTCAAAGCAATCGGAGCGCCAACTAGGCGCATACCTCGCCATGTGGGCTGCTGAGTGGGGCGTGCTACCGCCCTTACTAGAGGATCAGAAAGTCGGGAAGGAAAGCGCTGTCGCGTTTCGGAATGCGGTGATCCACAACGGCACGATTCCTACTCGCGCTGAAGCCATAGAGTTCGGCGAGGCGATCTTGACAGTCGTGAGGCCTGCGCAGGCAACACTTCAAAGTCTGGAACAAGCAGTTCTTGCAGTCATGTTCCTGCACATCGGCAGAGGACAAACAGACCCGCGGACGAGGACTGGGACGTACTCCATAAATCCGATCTTGGGATGGCAGGGAAACTTGGAGCCGACACGCCAGCCCTCCCTTGAAGACAGCCTGAAAAAGCTCCAAGATCAGCGCGCACTGTTCGCCTCTACCCCCACTCGCTCAACTTTGTAGAAAGGCACGCCGACATGTAGAAACGTCCTAGGACCCGAAAAGGATGCTGGGGCGCATGAATGCTGGCGGCTGGGGCTGAATCGAAAAATCAGCTGCGGGCCGCACCAGCGCTCATCCAGGTAAACGTCACAATTCTTGGGATACACGTTTGGGTACGCCAGACTTCCAGCCGACACTTTATGGCGAGAGCAGACGCCGCAGGTAACGCCACGCGCTCCTAGAGAAGTCCACCTCCTATATTGGCCCGAGTGCCCTACCGTCAGAGCACATCCGCCCCTGCAGATTGGACCCATCGTTGGAGCGACGGTCAAATGAATAGTCATCACCGTCTCCAATCCAGCTGCGTGCTCGTCATTCGGTTGAAACTGCGCAGGCAGTTATCAGCGGACACGGTACTGGAAACTTGCCTACTTGCTTGTTCTGGTACCGG
>CAIQMJ010001125.1 GCA_903872875.1 uncultured Variovorax sp. | reverse complement strand
TGGATCCAGATCTGCAGGAAGTGCGTCGTGCTGTCGGTCTTGTGGTTGAACTCGCTGTGCATCACGCCGTTGCCGGCGCTCATGCGCTGCACGTCACCCGGCGGGATGCTCTCGATGTTGCCCATGCTGTCCTTGTGCGCCAGCTCGCCCGACAGCACGTAGCTGATGATTTCCATGTCCTTGTGGCCGTGGGTGCCGAAGCCTGCACCGCCCGCCACGCGGTCTTCGTTGATCACGCGCAGGTTGCCGAAGCCCATGTGCGCCGGGTCGTAGTAGCCGGCGAACGAGAAGCTGTGAAAGGACTTGAGCCAGCCGTGATCGGCGTAGCCGCGGTCCTGGGATTTGCGAATCGTCAACATTGTTGAACTCCTTGTGGCTCCTGGGAGCCTTCGACTGCTGCACCGTATGTGCTGCGGATGTGTGTAACTTTAGGCCGATGCCCGGCGCGTACAACGGTCGCGGTTTGATGGCATCATTCAAATTTTTTGATCGAAAGAGACCGCCGTGTCCAATGCCCGCGACGTCCTCACGCCCGAAGCGCTCTCGATGCTGCAGACCGTCGTCAGCAGCGGCAGCTTTGCCGGTGCCGCGCGAACGCTCGGGCTGGTGCCCAGCGCGCTCAGCTACCGCGTGCGGCAGATCGAGGACGCGCTCGACGTGCTGCTGTTCGACCGCAGCTCGCGCCAGGCCAAGCTGACAGGCGCCGGCGCCGAACTGATGCGGGAGGCAACGCGGCTGCTGGCCGACGTCGAGGCGGTCGCGAACCGGGTGAAGCGCGTCGCAACCGGCTGGGAGCCGCTGCTGACGATCGCGGTCGACGGCGTGATCGCGCGCGACCCGGTACTCGACCTGGTCGGCGCGTTCTACGCATTGGAGCCGCCGACCCGGCTCAAGCTGCGCGACGAAACACTGCTTGGCACCATCGAGGCGCTGGCCAGTGGCGAGGCCGACCTGGCCATCGGCGCGGTGCTCGATGCCGCCAACCTGGCCTTCACCGCGACCGGCATCCGCAGCCGGCCGCTGGGCGAACTGCACTTCGTCTATGCGGTGTCGCCCAACCATCCTCTGGCGCGGCAGACCGGCCCCATCAGCGACGACATGTTGCGCCGCCACCGCGCCGTGGCCGCGGCCGACTCCGCGCGTGCAGGGCCGAGCATGACGGTCAACCTGGTCGGCGGGCAGGACGTGCTGACCGTACCGACCATGCAGAGCAAGCTGGCAGCGCAATTGCACGGCCTCGGCGGCGGCTTCCTGCCCGAGCCGATGGCGCGGCCATACATCGAGGCCGGCCATCTGGTCGAGCTCACGCTGGAGCGCGTGCGGCCGGTCGGCCAGATGCACTGCGCCTGGCGCGTGCGCACGGCAGGCAGCCCTGGCCGTGCGCTCGAATGGTGGCTTGCGCAGTTCGAGCACGAGGGCACGCGGCAGGCGCTGCTGACCCGCCATCGAGGCAGATGACACGCCGATGACGGGTTAGAGTCGACAGCGTTGCCACTCTCGTTACCGAAAAGAAAGAGACCCGTCATGAGCACCTCGCTTGCAGTCGACCGTTCCTCCAGCAACACCTCCTCCAAAACTTCGCCCGCCTTCACCGCCCGGCGTTTTGCCGTCATCGGCGCCGGCATGGCCGGCATCGCCGCGGCCCGCACGCTGATGCAGGCCGGCCACGACGTCACCGTGTTCGAGTCCGAGGCCACCGCCGGCGGCCGCATGGTCAGCGAATCGACGTCCTTCGGCAGCTTCGACGCCGGCGCGCAGTACTTCACCGTGCGCGACGAGCGCTTCAACCGCGCGCTCGAAACCGTGCCCGGCCTGTGCCGCCGCTGGAGCGCCAACCTCGTGCGCGTGCTCGACGCCCATGGCCGCGTGGCCGAGGCCGCGCTGCCGACGCTCGAGTCGCACTGGGTCGCGCAGCCGTCGATGGGTTCGCTGGTCGCGCACTGGGCGGCGCCGCTGGGCGAACGGCTCGTCGCCGGCAACCGGATCGTGCGGATCGAGCCCGATGCACTTCACCGCGCGCAATGGCAACTGCGCGCCGAAGGCGACGGCGGCGAAAGCCACGTGTACTCGAGCTTCGATGCCGTGCTGCTGGCCGTGCCGCCGGCCTGCGCACGGCTGCTGCTGGAACGCAGCAAGGTGGCCGTACCGCTGGCGCGCGGCATCGCCAAGGTGCAGGCATCGCCGTGCTGGACGCTGATGATCGCCTTTCCGCAGGCCAGCCAGCCGACGCTGCCGCACCTCGGACCGCAGTGGAATGCCGCGCGCAGCACGCACCACAGGGTGGCCTGGCTCGCACGCGAATCGTCCAAGCCCGGCCGCGAGACCATCGAACGCTGGACGCTGCAGGCCAGCCCGGCCTGGTCGCAGGAGCATCTGCGCGACGGCGCCGCGCGTGTCGAAGCCAAGCTGCTGCGCGCCTTCGCCGAGATCACCGGCATCCACGCCACGCCGTCCTATGTCCGCGCGCGCTGCTGGCCAGAAGCACAGACGCAGGTGCCGCTGGGCAAGCCGCATCTGTGGGACGGCAAGGCACGCATCGGCGTGGCCGGCGATTGGTGCATGGGCCACCGCGTGGAAGACGCCTTCCTGTCAGGCTTGTCGCTCGCGCTGCATGTGATGTGAGCGCGGCAGCCGATCCAGTCGGCCCACCAGTTGGTCGTTTTGCGCCCTCTCCCACCGGCCCGCTGCATGCAGGCTCGCTGGTCGCCGCACTCGCCAGTTGGCTCGATGTGCGGGCGCGTGGCCCGCGAGCGCGCTGGCTGGTGCGCATCGAAGACGCCGACACCGAGCGCTGCCTGCCCGGCATGGGCGCGCACATCCTCGCGCAGCTCGCCGCCTGCGGGCTGGTGCCCGATCTGCCGCCGCTCTGGCAGACCCAACGCCATGCGCGCTACCAGCAGACGCTCGACGGGCTGATCGCCGCCGGCCTCGCCTATCCCTGCGCCTGCTCGCGCAAGGACATCGACGAGGCGCTCGCGCAGCGCGGCGTCACGCACCAGCGCCACGGCGAACGCGTCTATCCCGGCACCTGCCGCTGCGGGCTGCGAGGCCGCGCGGCGCGCGCGTGGCGCTTCGCTACGGAAGCCTTCTCGACATCCGCAGACCGCCCGCTGCAGTGGCACGACCGCCGCCTCGGCGAGCAGCGGCAAGACGTGGCTGCCGAGGTCGGCGACTTCGTGCTGAAGCGCGCCGACGGCCCGTGGGCCTACCAGCTCGCGGTGGTGGTCGACGATGCCGACCAGGGCGTGACGGATGTCGTGCGCGGCGAAGACCTGGCCGACAACACGGCGCGTCAGATCCTGCTGCAGCGCGCCTTCGGCTTCGAACAACCGCGCTACCTGCATACGCCGCTGGTGCGTGGCGAAGACGGCCACAAGCTGTCGAAGCAGAACGGCGCCGCGTCGATCGACACCGCGACGCCGGCCGCCGCACTGGCCGCGTTGAAGGCTGCGGCCGGCGTGCTCGGGCTCCCGCCCACCGATGCGGCCGACATCGGCAGCGCACTCGCCGGCTGGGTGCCACGGTGGCGCGATCTCTACAATCCGCCGCCGTGATGAACCTTCCTTCCAACGCCCCCATGCCCTCGGTGCCCGCCCCTGTGCCCGACGCCGCACAGCCCGACGCCGCACAGCCCGCCGCCGCACAGCCCGCCGCCGAGCCCACCGCGGAGGCGTTGCCGCATCCGCTGCACCGCCGCCTCAAGAGCTTCGTCAAGCGCGGCGGCCGCACCACCGATGGCCAGGCCAAGGCCTACCAGGACTTCGGGCCGAAGTTCCTGTTGCCCTACCAAGCCGAGCCGCTGGACTTTGCCGCCGCCTTCGGCCGCGAGGCGCCCACCGTGCTGGAGATCGGCTTCGGCATGGGCGAGGCAACGGCGCACATCGCCAAGCTGTTGCCCGACATCAATTTCCTGTGCTGCGAGGTGCATGAGCCGGGCGTGGGCAAGCTGCTGAAGCGCTGCGGCGAAGAAGGCATCGGCAACATCCGCATCGTGGCGCACGATGCGGTCGACGTGCTCGACCACATGCTGCCCAAGGGCGTGCTGGCCGGCGTCCACGTGTTCTTTCCGGATCCGTGGCACAAGAAGCGCCACCACAAGCGCCGTCTGCTGCAGGCGCCGCTTGTGCGCAAGCTGGCTGAGCGGCTCGCACCAGGCGGTTACCTCCACTGCGCGACCGACTGGCAACCGTATGCCGAGCAGATCCAGGAAGTGCTCGGGCACGAGCACCTGCTACGCAACACGGCGCATCCGGACAGCGACGGCTACGCGCCCAAACCGGCCTACCGTCCGCTCACCAAGTTCGAGAACCGTGGCCTGAAGCTGGGCCACGGGGTGTGGGACCTCGTGTTCACGAAGGTCTGAACGGGCATCAGTCCCAGGAACACCTCGGAACCGGCTTTGCCGGGCCGCTGGTGTTGCCCCCCCGGAAGGGGGTTCGCGAAAGCGACACGCAGTGCGTGAAGCCTGGGCGGAGAACCTAGTTCGTTTCGGTCAGTGCGTCGCCCAGCGCGCTGATCAGCCGGTCGATCTCGGCCTTTTCGGAGATGAACGGCGGTGCCAGCTGGATCGTGTCGCCGCCGAAGCGCACGTAGAAGCCCTTCTTCCAGCAGGCGATGGCGATGTCGTACGGGCGGCGCGCCGGCTCACCGGGCAGCGGCGCGATCGTCAGGCCGGCGGCCAGGCCGAAGTTGCGGATATCGGTCACGTGCTTGGCGCCCTTCAGGCTGTGCACGGCATTCTCGAAGTACGGCGCCAGCGCGGCGACGCGCGCCGGCATGTCTTCCTTCACCAGCACGTCGAGCGCCGCGATGCCGGCGGCACAGGCAACCGGGTGCGCCGAGTAGGTGTAGCCGTGCGGGAACTCGATCATGTACTCCGGGCCGCCCGCGTCCATGAACGTGTCGTAGATCTCCTTCTTCGCGATGCAGGCGCCCATCGGCTGCGTGCCGTTGGTCACCTGCTTGGCGATGTTCATGATGTCCGGCACGACGCCGAACGCGTCCGAACCGGTCATGGCGCCGCAGCGGCCGAAGGCGGTGATGACCTCGTCGAAGATCAGCAGGATGTTGTTGGCGGTGCAGATGTCGCGCAGGCGCTTCAGGTAGCCCTGCGGCGGCACCACGACGCCGGCCGAACCCGAGAAGGGCTCGACGATCACGGCGGCGATGGTCGACGCGTCATGCAGCGCGATGATGTCCAGCAGGCGGTCGGCGAGATCGGCGCCGTTCTCCGGCATGCCGCGGCTGAAGGCGTTGCCGGCCAGTTGCGTGTGCGGCAGATGATCGGCTTCGATGCCCTGGCCGAACAGCTTGCGGTTGGCGTTGATGCCGCCGACCGACACGCCGCCGTAGTTCACGCCGTGGTAGCCCTTCTCGCGGCCGATCAGGCGGGTCTTGCCGGCCTGGCCCTTGGTGCGCCAATAGGCGCGCGCCATCTTCAGCGAGGTGTCCGCGGCTTCGGAACCCGAATCGGTGAAGAACACGTAGTCGAGACCGGCAGGCGTCAATTCCTTGATCCGGTTGGCCAACTCGAACGACGCCGGATGGCTGAACTGGAAGCCCGGCGAGAAGTCGAGCCTGGCGATCTGGCGGCTCACCGCTTCGGTGATTTCCGGGCGGCCGTGGCCGAGACCCGAGCACCACAGGCCCGACAGGCCGTCGAAGATCTTGCGGCCATCGACGTCGGTGAAGTAGGCGCCCTTGCCTTCCACGATGATCCGCGGGTCTTTCTTGAAGCTGCGGTTGGCGGTGTAGGGCAGCCAGTGCGCGTCGAGCCAGGCGGCATCCGTGCGCACTGCGGCGGGAGGGGTTTGGGCAGACAGAACGGTCATGGCGAACACCGCGCGCGGCGGGCTCCGTAGGTTGGGAAGATGGGAAACAGTGCGATTGTTCGCGCACCGCTCAGTGGTACAAATGGTGCAATATCAATGTTCACTTGCCGGATCATGCAAGCAAGCACCACGCCACCCAGAACCGCAGCCGCCATCGCCGCCCCATCGACGACCTCCGGCAACGCCATCCCGAAGAACCGCGCCCTGCTCGGCCAGCTCAGCGACATGGACCTGCGCCTGCTGCGCGTGTTCAAGAGCGTGGCCGATTGCGGAGGCATGGCGGCGGCCGAGCTGGAACTGAACATCGGCACCTCCACCGTCAGCCGCCACGTGAAGGACCTGGAAACGCGCCTCGGCCTGGTGCTGTGCCGGCGCGGCCGGGCGGGCTTCGCGCTCACGGCCGAAGGCCAGCGCGTCTACGACGAGACCTTGCGGCTGCTGGCCTCCGTCGACGCCTTCCGCAGCAGCATCGACGACATCCACAGCCGAATGGGCGGGCAGATCGAACTCGCGGTGTTCGACAAAACCGCGAGCAACCCGCAGGCGCGCATCGGCGACGCGATCGCGCTCTTCCGCGCACGGGCGCCGGCAGTCGCGCTGAGCATGCATGTGGCGTCGCTCAACACCATCGAACGCGGCGTGATCGACGGCAGCTTTCACCTCGGCATCATCCCGGCGCACCGCAGCTCGCAGAGCCTGGACTACGCGCCGCTGTTCGGCGAGACGATGCTGCTGTACTGCGGCCGCCAGCATCCGCTGTTCGGCGCCAGCCACCGCGGCCTGACCTGGGAAACGCTGCGCGGCCACGACTTCGCGGGGCTCGGCGACCACTCGCCCAACATGGACCTGAGCCACCGCAAGCAGCTGCCGCGCAAGGCCACTGCGTTCGACCAGGAAGCGATCGCCACGCTGATCCTCTCGGGCAGCTTCCTCGGCTTTCTGCCCGACCACTACGCGGAGAGCTTCGAGCGCCGCGGGCTGATGCAGGCGGTAGCGCCAGCGCGCTTCCGCTACGAGTGCCGCTTCGTGCGGCTGACACGCAAGTCGCCGAGGCCATCGCGCGCGACGCAATTGCTGGCGGAGTGCCTGGTGGAGGCGCATGCCGCAGGGGCATAGCTGCACAACCAGCCGGATGATGGGCCGGCCGTTCAAACTCGGCCGCCGAGCAACCTCGCCAGCGCACCCGGCAGCGCGACCACGTCCGTCAACATCGCCACACCATCGGCCCCGAACATCCGCCGCGCAGGCTGGGTGGCTTCCGGGTCGAGCAGCAGGCACAGGCTGCGCACGCCGACCAGCCGCGCCGTGCGAGCCGCATGGCACGCGTCTTCGACCAGATAGTGCGGCTCGTGGATGTCGATGTCATGCGGCTCGCCGTCGGTCAGCACGATCAGCAGGCGCTGGCCGGCGGCAACCTGCGTGAGTTGCCGGGTCGCATGGCGCATGGCGGCGCCCAGCCGCGTCGAAAAGCCGGCCTCCAGTCCCTGCAACCGCCGCGCGGCAAGCGGCCCCCAGGGTTCATCGAAGTCGAGCACCCGCCGATGCCGGACCGCATGGCGGCCATCCGAACAGAAGCCTTGGATCGCGATTTGCCAACCCGCCGCCGACATCGCCATCGCGAGCGCGCTGGCTGCCGACTGCTGCCGCGCCAGTCCGGTCAGTCCGCCACCCGTTGCTGAATGACCGCTGGAGGCCGAGGTGTCGAGCAGCAGCAGCGCCGCGCTCGCCGCCGGCATGCGGTCCATGCGGCGATGGAAGCGCACCTCGCCGCCTGCACCTTGCCGCCGCGCGGGCCACGCACGAAGCAGCTCGTCGATGTCGATCTCATCGCCCTCGGGCTCGCGCGAACGCATCACACGCGCGAGCCGTGCCGAACGTTCCAGCACGGCCTTCAGCCGCACATCGACCGCTGGCATCGGCACTGCCGGGCCTTCTGCCGCCAGACTCTCGCTGACGGTGCACCAGTCCTGCCGCAGGCGGCCGATGCGCCGATCCCACTCGGCATGGTGCCAACTCGGCGCCGCAGGCGGTGGCGCGACTTCAGCCGGTGTTGGCGACCGGGCCTGCATCCGGACGGCGGCCGGCGCCGGACGCGCCTCCCCGGCCTGCGATTCATCGCTGTGCCAGAGCCATCGGTTGTCGTCGCGGTAGGACGGCGCGGTTCGGTAGGTCCGCAGGTTGAAGCCCATCCGCATCTGGCCGATGTCGTTGCCCAGCGCAGACGCCAGCTGCCGCATCGCCTGTGGGCGCGCCTGGGCCAGCACCTCGCCGCCGCCGTCGAGAAAGAAACGGGCGCGTCCCTTGCGCACCCAGGGATGCGGATCGTCGTACGCCGGATCGATGAGCGCGCGTGCCAGCCTTTGCATCAGCGTCTCGAAATCGTCGCCATCGTCCGGCCACACCGTGTGCCAGGGTGCCCAGAGACGGCGCAGGCCCGGCAGCTCGCGGCAGGCGAGTGCCTCGGCGCGAGCGTCCTCCAACAGGCCGAGCAGCGCCTGCGTGATAGGCGCCGTGCCCTCGCGAACGAAGACGCTGCGCGAGAACACGATATGCGCTGCCGCATGGGCGGCTGCGGCGCGGTACCAGCGCGCGGCGCCTGCGCTTTCGAGCTCGGCCGGCCGCATCGGCAGATGCAGCCCCATCCGGGACAGGAAGGGCGACGTGGCTGCCGCATCGTCGCCGTCCGGCGGCGGGTGCAGCAGCGGCGGCGTCACATTCCAGAGCAGCCGCAGGTACGCGCCGAGCGGCGTGCGCAACGCGTCGATGGCCAGGGCTTGCGGCGACGACGATGGCGGCACGATGGCGGACTCCGGCCGTCAGAACGAGGCGTCCACGGCGGCCGACAGCGCATCGCGCAGGGCGGCATCGTCGGTCAGCGGCGCGACCAGCGCCATGCGGCAGGCCGCGGCCGGGCTCACGCCCGCGCGGACCAGTGCGGCGGCGCGCACCAGCATGCGGGTCGACGCGCCCTCCTCCAGCCCGTGGCCAGCCAGCCGGCGCGACCGGCGACCCAGCGCCACCAGCGCAGATGCAAGCTCGACGTCCACGCCGCTCTCCTGCATCAGGATGTCCGCCTCGACTTCCGCGTCCGGGTAGCCGAATTCCAATCCGCAGAAGCGCTGTCGCGTCGACGCCTTCAGCCGGCCGCTGCCGATGCCCGGGTTGTACGAGACGACCAGCGCGAAGTCCGGATGCGCGTGCACCAATTCGTTGTGCCGCTCCACCGGCAGCATGCGGCGGGTGTCGGTCAGCGGATGGATGACGACCGAGGTGTCGGCCCGCGCCTCCACGATCTCGTCGAGGTAGCAGATGCCGCCATGGCGCGCCGCCAGAGTCAGCGGCCCGTCCTGCCAGCGCGTCTCGCCGCCTTCGAGAATCCATCGGCCGACCAGGTCGCCGGCGGTGGTGTCGTCGTTGCAGGCGACGGTGACCAGCGGCCGGCCGAGCCGCCAGGCCATGTGTTCCAGGAAGCGCGTCTTGCCGCAGCCGGTCGGGCCCTTCAGCAGCACCGGCAGCCGACCGGCGTAGGCCGCCTCGAACAACGTGCATTCGTCGCCGATCGGCCGGTAGTACGGCTCGGCCGCGATGCGCCAGACCTCGAGCGGATCGCGCATCAGCGATGGACGTTGGCGCTGTCTTCGTTCGGGATGCCTTCGATCGGCGCCTCGGCGGTGCCGACCGTGCTGCGCGTGAAGGATTCGACCATCTCGCGCGTGCCCTGCGGGTCGGCGATCCACTTGCCGTAGAACTCGTACGGGCAGTCGGCCACACCCTTGTCGCCTTCACGCGAGTTGATCATGCCGGTGTAGCCGCGGTGCACGAGCTTGAAGAGGTGGTTCTCCGACTGGCCGTGCTTGCGGAAGTCGCGGATCAGGCTCTTGCTGAGCGCCGCGTACTGGATGCCCATCTCTTCCGTGCCGCATTCACCCAGGGTGCGGCCGTCGAAGCCGATCAGCGCCGAATGGCCGAAGTACGAGTACACGCCGTCGAAGCCGGCCGCGTTGGCCACCGCGACGTAGGTGTTGTTGGCAAAGGCCATCGCCTTCGACATCAGGATCTGCTGCTCCTTGGCCGGGTACATGTAGCCCTGGCAGCGGATGATCAGCTCGGCGCCCTTCATCGCGCAGTCGCGCCAGATCTCGGGGTAGTTGCCGTCGTCGCAGATGATCAGGCTGACCTTCATGCCCTTCGGCCCATCGCTCACGTAGGTGCAGTTGCCCGGATACCAGCCCTCGATGGGCACCCACGGCATGATCTTGCGGTACTTCTGGACGATCTCGCCCTGGTCATTCATCAGGATCAGCGTGTTGTACGGGGCCTTCTCCGGATGCTCTTCATGCCGCTCGCCGGTCAGCGAGAACACGCCCCACACCCTGGCCTTGCGGCAGGCTTCGGCAAAGATCTCCGTCTCGGCGCCGGGCACGGTGGCCGCGTTCTCGTACATCTCGGCGCTGTCGTACATGATCCCGTGCGTGGAGTACTCGGGAAAGATGACCAGGTCCATGCCCGGCAGGCCGGACTTCATGCCGACAACCATCTTCGCAATGACGCGGCAATTGTCCAGGACCTCGGCTCGCGTGTGCAGGCGCGGCATCTTGTAGTTGACGACGGCGACGCCGACGGTGTCCTTGCTGCTGGAAATATCGCCGTGGATCATGGGGCGTTACCTTGTGCGGGTTGAATGGCCACTCGATTCTGCGAAGGGGCACGGCGCCGTCGAATACGTTGATTGACGTAGGTTGACGACGCACCGCTCCATCGCCGACGCCTCAGCGCGCGAGCAGCCCCTTCAGCGCGTCGTCGAGGATCTTGATGTCCACCGGACTGGTACCCGGGCCCCCGGCGAAATGCCCCCACGAGGTGTCGACCACCTGCAGCACGGCGTTCGGCATGTGGGTGACCTCGAACGCGTTGTCGGCCGGTGGAAAGTACAGGTCGGTGGACGCCGGCATCACGACGGCCTTGGCCTTGATCGCGCCGAGTGCCTTCACGAAGTCGCCGTTGAAGACCTCGTTGTTGCTGATGTCGCCGTTCTGCCAGGTCCAAAGCATGGTCAGCAGGTTGTTGGCGTCGCGGTTCAGGAACAGGCCTTCCCAGAACCCCACCAGGAAGTCCTCGAGCGACGCGTGACCCATTGCCTCGAGGTCGAGCTTCTCCCGGTAGAACGCCTGCGAAAAGCCCCAGCCGGCATAGACGCGGCCGAAAGCGCGAAGGCCCTTGTCGGGCGGCGTGGTGTACCAGCCATCCTTGAATTCGGCGTCGGCCATGAGGGCGGCTTTGGCGCCTTCGAGAAACACGAAGTTGTGGCGCGAGCATTTGGCCGAACCCATGAAGGGCAGGATGCGCTCGACCATGTCGGGGTACAGGGCGCCCCAGTGGTAGGTCTGCAAGGCACCCATCGACCAGCCGGTCACGAGGGCCACTTTCTCGATGCCGAATAGCTCGGTGACGAGCCTGTGCTGCAGCCGCACGTTGTCGTAGGCCGTGATGTTCGGAAAGCGCGACTTGTTGTACGGTGCCGGATGGTTGTCGGCCGAGGTCGACAGGCCGTTGCCCAGCATGTTGGGAATGATGATGAAGTACTTTGCCGGGTCGAGCGCCATGCCTTCGCCGATCAGCCATTCGTTCTCGTAGTGCTGGCCCGAATACCAGGTCGGATAGACGATGACGTTGTCCTTGGCCGCGTTCAGCGTGCCATAGGTCTTGTAGGCGAGCTTCACGTCGCGCAGCGTTTTATTGCACTGCAGGACGACGTCGCCGGCCTCGAACAATTGGTAGTCGGTCATGTAGGTTCCTTGGTCTGTGGTGGAGTGATGAAAGCGTTTCGTTCAAGCCCTCTCGGCCAGGCCGTGCGCCTCACCGATGTCCCAGCCGCAGCGCACGCGCTGGCCGACGGCAACCGGGTCCTTGAAGAAGGTGTTCTCCTCGACATAGACCACGCAGCCGGGCGCGCTCGGGTCGTCCGTGACGAGGCTCACCTTCATGTAGATGCCCTGGTATTCGAGTTCGCGCACGCGGCCGTGCAGCGTGTTGGGCGTGGCCGCCATCGCATCGTTCTCGCCGGTCACGCGCATGCGGTCGCGCCGCACCGCGAAGGACATGGTCGCGCCGATCGACACCGGCGCGTCGCCGCGCGGCAGGATGTAGCAGGCGCCCTGCGCCCCGTGCAAGGTGATGGCGGCATCGCCCAGATCGCTCACCCGCCCGTGCATCACGTTCTGCCCGCCGATGAAGGCGGCCACGTACTCGGTGCGCGGCTGCGCGTAGATGTCGCGCGGCGAAGCCGACTGCGCGATGCGGCCCTTGTCCATCACCACCACCTGATCGGCCACCGCGATGGCCTCCAGTTGCGTGTGCGTGACGTGCACGAAGGTGATGCCCAGCTCGCGCTGCATGCCGCGCAGCTCGCCGCGCATCTGCAGGCGCAGGAACTCGTCGAGCGCGGACAGCGGCTCGTCCAGCAGCAGCACCGTGGGCCGCATGATGATGGCGCGCGCCAGGGCCACGCGCTGCTGCTGGCCGCCCGACAACTGTCCGGGGAGACGGTCGGCCAGCGCGCCGAGCTGCACCTGCTCGATCACGCGATCGGCTTCGTACAGCCGCTCCTTCTTCGCGACGCCACGCACGCGCATCGCGAAGGCCACGTTGTCACGCACCGAGAGGTGTGGGAACAGCGCGTAGTTCTGGAACATCATGGCCGTGCCGCGCTCGCGCGGCGACTTGTCGATGACGTTCTTGCCGTCGATCAGGATGGCGCCGTCGCTCGGCGTCTCGTGGCCGGCGATCATCCGCAGCATGGTGGTCTTGCCACAGCCGCTCGGCCCCAGCAGGCAGCAGTAGGTGCCGGGTTCGATGCGCAGGTCGATGTCGTCGACCGCGGTGGTGCCGTCGGCGTAACGCTTGGTGAGGCCGGCCAGGACCACGCCGCCATGGGTCTGAGCGGCATGGGACTCCGGCGTATGTGCCGAAAGATTCGCGGTGTCGGTGGACATGGTTCGAGAGGCGGTCATGGCGTTGTTCAATGGGCGGCCGGTGCCAGGCGGCGGCGCTGGATCGCCACCACCGCCAGGATCGCCAGGCCGATGAAGAGGAAGGAGATCGCCGTTGTCACGGTGCCAAGCGCATCGATGGTTGGCGAGGTGACGTTCTGGGTCATGCTCCATATCTCGATCGGCATGGTGTTGCGCGAGCCGGTGGTCTGCAGGGTTCGGGCGAACTCGTCATAGGACAGCGTGAAGCCGAACAGCGCGATGGCGATGATTCCGGGCGCAAGGATCGGCAGCACCACCAGGCGGAGGGTCTGCG
>CAIQMJ010001124.1 GCA_903872875.1 uncultured Variovorax sp. | reverse complement strand
GCGGCCTTCGTGCTGGGCCTGAGCCGGCCGCGCGCGTTCTGGTTGATCGAACTGCCCCTTGCGATTCGCACGGCGCTGCCGGCCTTCGGCAATGAAGTCATCCTCAGCTGCAAGGCCACGTCGCTCGCCAGCACGGTGACCCTGCTCGAGCTCACGGGCACCGCCCGCCTGCTCGCCTCCGAGACCTACGCGCCCTACGAAGTGTTCCTCGGTGCCGGCATCGTCTATCTCGTCGTCAATTTCGTCCTGATCACCGGCCTGCGCCGGCTCGAATCTTCCCTCGGCCATTCCGCCTGAACATCGATCGCAACCCAACCGCATCAACAGCAGATCATGAAATTCATTACCTTGGGACCTTCCGGCAGCAACCATGAATTCGTCGCGCGCCGTTACCTCGACTTCCACGGCCTCCAGGACCGCGCCACCCTGCATCTCGCGCCCGATTTCGAGCAGGGCGCCGCCGCTGTGCTGCAGGGCGATGCCGACTTCCTGCTGCAGTGCGCCGTGCATCCGGCCACTGCATCAACCATGGCGCGGTGGTTCGACGGCCTCTTTGCGATCGACACCTTCATCGCACCGAGTCAGGATCTCGCCATCGTCCAGCGCAACGACGTCGAGCGGCCTCATTCACTGGCAGTCATGGCCCCGACGCTGGACTACATCGACGCCAGCGAGTGGGAACAGATCGAACGCGTCCAGACCGTGGCCCATGTCACGCAGGGCCTGGTCGACGGCAGATACGCGGCAGGGCTGGCCTATGCCTCGGTGGTTCGTTCGCATCCCGAGCACCTTCGCATCACGAGGTTCATCGGGACCGTCGACGATGCATGGATCGTCTACGGCCGCGAGCGGGCGACTGAGGGTCCGCTTCTGGCATGGCACGACAGTCCCGCGGCCAGCCTTTACCGGCGAGTGTCCTGACATGGACCGGTACCACCGACCCACGGTCGTCTCGGTCTCGGGCCTGTCGAAGCACTTCGGCACGCACCAAGTACTGCGTGACATCGAACTGACTGTCGGTCCTGGCGAACGGGTCGTCGTCTGCGGCCCATCCGGCTCGGGGAAGTCGACGCTCGCACGCTGCCTCTGCGGTCTGGAGAGCTATGCCACTGGCACGGTGATGGTCAACGGCGCGACGGTCTCGCCGCAGATGCGCCACGCGGAGTTGTTGCAGGCCAGCATCGGCATGGTGTTTCAGCAGTTCAACCTGTTTCCGCATCTCACCGTACTGGAGAACTGCACCCTGGCACAGCGCTGGGTCCAGCGCCGTCCCGGCGCACAGGCCCGTCAAATCGCGATGGAGCAGCTCGCGAAGGTCCGGCTCGCCGACAAGGCGGCAGCCTACCCGGCGCATCTCTCAGGCGGCCAGCAGCAGCGTGTCGCGATCGCCCGCGCCCTCTGCCTGGCCCCCTCGGTCATGATCTTCGACGAGGCGACCTCGGCCCTGGACCCCGAAATGGTCAAGGAGGTGCTCGAGGCCATGATCCTCCTGGCGCGCGATGGCATGACGATGATCTGCATCACGCACGAGATGGGTTTTGCGAAGGCGGTGGCGGACAAGGTCGTGTTCATGGACGGCGGGCGCATCGTTCAAGAGGCAAACCCTGAAACCTTTTTCGGCGTTCAGCCGAATGCCAGGGTGCGCGAGTTCCTGGGTCAGGTCTTTTAAGGGCGAGGCGCGGCGAGGCCGCCTAGCGGCTGCAAACGCGCGCCAGGCCTCGGTCGAGCGCGATGGCATCCAATGGGGGCGAACCGTTTGCCTGGACATGCCTCGCGATGGCGTCGACCAGCCGCTTGCTGCAATCGGCGGCTCCCCGGAGAGGGGCGGTGATCGCGAGCTCCTCAATCATGAGGCCGCGCAACCGGTCGAGTGCGGGACGCAGTTCTGCGCGCAGATCTCGCCGCAGTCCGTCGGGTGCCTGACCGACGCGTCGCCAGGCGGCAATGAGCACGAACTGGATGAGCTTGCTGGCCTCGATCTGATCCTCGAAGAACGCGCTGACGCCGGCCCGCGGCAAACCGCGCTCCTCCGCCTCCGTGGCCGCCGCCGCGATGACCTGCTGTTCGCGGGGGTCCCCCGGTGGATCCGCAACCGGTTGGCCGGTGTCCCATTTCACAAGGGCGACCTGACGCGAAAGATTGAGTCGCAAGGCGCTCAAACGGACCAGCGCCGAGAAGTCCTCGGAGCGCGCAAGCTGCGCAGACGACTGGAAGGGCATTCCAAGGACGATGCCGAGGATCGTAAAGCTGGCGGTAACACACAGGCGTGAGAGCATGCGCATGACGGTCTCCTGTCTGGACGGTGGATGTCTGGGCGTCTCGGTCCGTCGAACACGCCTGACACAAGATTAGGTCCGCACGAGCGCTTCGTCACCTGCGGCTTTTCGGAGGATCGCGCGGCAGACATGAAACCCGACAACCTTGTGTGTCGGCCGGTCCGCGCGTAGCGTCCTCTGGCTTGACCCCGCGAATCTTGGACGGGGCAGCGGATCCCGTGACCGAGGCCCCGCGCAGGCCCAGGCGTCCCTATCCGACGGCTTCGCACAGACCGAATGTTCGCGACCACCGCTGCGCGATTGCTCGCCATCGTCGTCGTCGAATCGTTTGCCCAAGGCGTTCCTCAAAATGCATTGGCAACTGTTCTTTAACGACAGTTTGGAATCGAGCAGGCGTCGAAGGCCAGTCTCGCCGGTTGCATCGACGGCGTGACGTGCGATCAGGACACGGGGCCGGAGGCGCCGGCTCGCGGGCGCAGGACGTCAGCTCAGTCCGCTCACTGGCAGCGACACACCATGAATCGCACGGGCGTCTTCCGAGGCCAGAAATGCGATGACCTTCGCGAGATCTACCGGCGCAACCCAGCGCGAGGGATCCGCGTGCGGCATTGCCGTGCGGTTCTCGGGCGTGTCGATGATCGTGGGCAGCACGCAGTTGATGTGGACGCCTTGCTCGCGCAGCTCCGCTGAAGCGGATTCCGACAGCCGGACCAGGGCGCTCTTGGCCGCGACATAGGCGCCCATGCCGACTGCGCCCCCAGCGGCCGCAGCGGCCGCAGCGGCACCAATGTTCACGATCCAGCCCTCTCGCTGCGCGATCATCTGCGGCAGCACCGGCTGCATCATGTGCAGCGCCGTGCGAACGTTGATATCGTAGAGAAAGTCCAGATCCGCGGCGGGGGTCTCGTGCACCGCGGGGCCCATCCGGAATCCGCCCACGAGGTTGCAAAGCGCATCGATGCGGCCGAAGCGGGCGACGGCCAGCCGCGCGACGGCGGCGGCTTGATCCGCATCCTGCAGGTCGGCGCCGGCATGAATGCACCTTGCATTCTCCTCGCCGTAGAGGTCCCGCAGCACTTCCGCGCGCCGGGCCGTCAGGACCAACCGCGCGCCCTGCGATTCGAACACCGCAGCGACCGCTCGGCCCAGGTTGCCAGCTGCACCGGTGATGATCACGACTCTCTCGTTCATGGCAGTTCCCTCATGTCAGTTTGTTCATGTGTTGAGCCCCGGTGCGTCGGGCCAGGTGATAGGCGCCGGTGCCACGCGTGAGCACACGGTCAGTGACGAGCACATCGGCTGGTTGGAACGTCGGTGCATCGGCCAAGCACTCGGCGAACGGTCCGAAATCGATGGGGGCGAGCGCGAGCAGCTGCGCCAGGCTGTCGATGACGAAGTAGCTTTCCTGGAAATCATCGATGCGGTAGCGCGTGCGCATCACGCGCTCCAGGTCGAAGCCGATGCGGTTAGGCGATGCATCCTGGAGCGAGAACACGCTCTCGGTGCGCGACGACGCAATACCAGCGCCATAGATGCGCAGTCCGTCGGACTGCTGAATCAGGCCGAATTCCACTGTGTACCAATACACGCGTGCGAGCTTGTCGAGCACGCCCAGCTTCTGCGCGCGCAACCCACCTTCGCCGTAGGCCTGGATGTAGTCCGCGATGGCCGGGTTCATCAGCATCGGCACGTGACCGAAGACGTCGTGAAAAACGTCTGGTTCTCCAAGGTAGTCGAGTTCTTGCGGCTTGCGGATGAAGTTGCCCGCCGGGAAACGCCGGTGGGCCAGGTGCTCGAAGAACACGTCGTCGGGCACCAGTCCCGGCACGGCCACGACCTGCCAACCCGTGCGCTCGTCCAGCACCTCGCTGAGTTCCAGGAAGTCGGGGATCCGGTCGGCGCCGATAGGCAGCTTCTTCATGCCGTCGACAAAGGCGTCGCAGGCACGCCCCGGCAGCAGTTGTGTCTGGCGCTCGAAGAGCGTCTTCCACACGGCGTGCTCGGCCGGCGTGTAGCGACGCCAGCCCTGATCGATGGTCCAGTCGGCCCGATCGGGCCGGGCGCCCTCGCCCGCGGCCAGGCCGTGCTTGTGGTGGATGGCGGGTATCGGTGCGGCCGAAGCCGGCTCGGAACGTTGCATGGCGGCCTCCCGAAGTTCAGCCCGGCCGGACCGTCGCGTCGTGTAGACGGTCGATCTCGCGCGCGAGATCGATATCGCGCATCGAGACACCTTCGGCATCGTGCGTCGTGAGCAGCACCTCGACCCGATGGAAGACATTCGACCACTCCGGATGATGATTTGAACGCTCCGCGACGAGCGCCACCTGGCTCATGAAGCCGAAGGCCGGCACGAAATCGGCGAACTCGAAGCAGCGCTGAATGACACCACCTCGCGTCTCGGCATAGCGGCAGTTCGGCATGCGCGCGAGCCATTGCGCCCGCTGCGCAGGCGTGAGCTTGATCATGTCTCTCTCCATAGAACGAGGCGCCTCACATCGAGGCGATGCGGCGTCTGCTGCACTCGGTGGTGATGCTACGAATTTGCGCCGCAACATTCCTGCAATCGCGCTCGCCCCGAGAGGGTGTCGTGCAGGATTGCTGCGGCGTGACCCTGCAGAGCAGGGACGTTGGACATGAGAGAAGGGCAACATGGGAACTCCTGGTGAGGATCGAGGGGCAGCGGCTGCAACGCGTTCCAGCCGCATCTTCGGCCGCACAAGATGGAAATCCGCAGCGTCCGGCATCACCCTGCCCGCGAACGCCTTGGCGCGAACCTGCCCACCCGAGGCTGGTAGGGCATCCTTCGTCATACCTACAGGCAGTGGCAGTTGCCTCGCCTGCCCTGGCATCCAACCATGGTCTTCCCCACAGGCTTCAGATGGAGAACCACCATGCGCACGCTGCTGATCGACAACTACGACTCGTTCACCTACAACCTCTACCAGTACCTCGCCGCCGCCAACGCACAGGCGCCCACGGTCATTCGCAATGACGAGTTGCGGTGGGAAGAGATCGCGCAGCAGGGCTTCGACAACATCGTGATCTCGCCAGGCCCGGGCCGGCCGCAGCGTGCGTCCGATCTCGGCGTCTCGGCAGACGCGTTGCGTCACGCCGATGTGCCGATCCTGGGGGTGTGTCTAGGGCACCAGGCCATGGGCCATCACTGTGGCGCCGAGGTCGGTCTCGCGGTGCGTCCGATGCACGGACGCCTGGACCAGGTCACTCATCACGCGCAGGGCATCCTGCGCGGCATTCCCAGTCCGTTCGAGGCCGTGCGGTACCACTCGCTCGCGGTGACGAACCTGCCCGCCGAACTCCAGCCGCTCGCGTGGACCGCCGATGGCACGCTCATGGCGCTGCAGCACGTGAGCCGTCCCTGGTGGGGTGTCCAATTCCATCCCGAGTCGATATGCACCGAATACGGCGCAAGGCTGCTCCGCAATTTCCGGGAACTCACGCAGGAGTGGCAGCTCGCACGCACCACCACCGCCGCCCTTGCCGGGGGGCCGGCGACGCCTGGGCGCGACAGACAGGCGGCACAGGACGATGGGAACGCCCGCCTGCGTGTCCACGCGCGCTGCCTGGACCGGCTGCCGGACCCCGAGACCGTCTTCACGCGCTTTTTCGCCGGGGACGAACCCGCGTTCTGGCTCGACAGCAGCCTCGCGGAGCCGGGGCGCGCCCGCTTCTCCTACATGGGCGACGCGCGCGGACCGCATGCGGAACTGCTGAGCTATCGCTCGGCGATGCGGCAGCTCGCGATCCAGCGCGGGGCCACGCGCGAGGTCCTCACGCAAAGCATCTTTGACCATCTGGCCGCCGGCCTGGCGCGTCCGGTCCCCACGCCCGCGGGCACGCCCTTCGATTTCGTGGGCGGCTACGTCGGCTACTTCGGCTACGAGCTCAAGGGAGAGCTCGAAGGCGAGACCGGTACGGCCGCGGACACGCCCGATGCGATGTGGCTTCGGGTCGATCGCTTTCTCGCGTTCGATCACGTCGAGCAGCAGACCTGGATCGTCTGTCTGGACCAGGGACCGCTGCAGGAGGCCAACCTCCAGTGGATGCGGGCCATGGAGATGGCGCTGGTCGATCCGGACCTGCACGCCACAGAGGCTCCAGTCAATGCGGCCACGGGGCTCGGTGCCATGCATTGGCGCATCGACCTGTCCAGCTACCGCGACCTGATCGAGCGCTGTCAGCAAGAGATCCTCCAGGGCGAGACCTATGAGGTCTGCCTGACCAATCAGCTTGTGGGCCGTGGCACGCTCGATGGCCTGGCGG
>CAIQMJ010001123.1 GCA_903872875.1 uncultured Variovorax sp. | reverse complement strand
TCGGTCTTGCCCATTTCCTTGGTGTTCGCGCACGAACGAGTCACGAACTTGAAGCCGTTCGACATGTCGATGAACAGGACTTCGCGGTAGTTGGGGTGAATGCCTTCTTTTGCCATGGTGTTTCCTTTGGGGTCGATGCAAGAGCCACAAGCACTACAAGTAAGAGATGAACTTGTTCCGATGGGAAGGGCGATGCGTTGATTCAACCCCACCATCTTCGGCCGCACTTTTCGCGTAGCCCGCGATTATTGCATGCCGATGCCTTTTCGTGAAGGGGCAATCTTGGGATGGAGAGTTCGATCTGGGCGACGCCGTCCCAAGGCGAATGGAACGGCTCGGCCCTATCGCTGCGCTACCAAAGCAGCTGAAGCAGCGGACGTCAGTCGTCACACTGCCGAGGCAGGGCAGAACCCTAGCCCCCGCGACGCATCATGTCGAAAAATTCGACATTGGTTTTCGTCGCCTTCATGTTCTTGAGCATCAGTTCCATCGATTCGATCTCGTCCATGTTGTACATGAGCTGACGCAGGATGCGGGTCTTCTGCAGGATCTCGGGCGCGAGCAGCAGTTCTTCACGGCGCGTCCCGCTGCGGTTCAGTTGGATCGACGGGAAGACGCGCTTCTCATAGAGCCGTCGGTCCAGATGGATTTCGGAGTTGCCGGTGCCCTTGAACTCTTCGAAGATCACTTCATCCATGCGGCTGCCGGTGTCGATCAGCGCGGTACCGATGATGGTCAGAGAGCCGCCTTCCTCCACATTGCGTGCAGCGCCGAGGAAGCGCTTGGGGCGCTGCAATGCATTGGAGTCGACACCGCCGGTCAGCACCTTGCCGGAGGACGGCACAACGTTGTTGTACGCACGGGCGAGGCGGGTGATCGAGTCCAGCAGGATCACCACGTCCTTCTTCAATTCGACCAGCCTCTTGGCGCGTTCGATGACCATTTCCGCCACGTGCACGTGGCGAGCTGCAGGCTCGTCGAAAGTCGATGCAATGACTTCGCCCTTCACCGTGCGCTGCATTTCAGTCACTTCTTCAGGGCGCTCATCGACGAGCAGCACCATCATGTGGACTTCGGGGTAATTGGCACTGATGGCGTGGGCGATGTGCTGCATCATCACCGTCTTGCCGCTCTTGGGCGGCGCCACGAGCAAGGCTCGCTGGCCTTTGCCGATCGGCGCAATGATGTCGATGATGCGGCCCGTGATGTTCTCTTCGCCCTTGACGCCGTCTCGTTCCAGCTTCATCTGCTCCTTGGGGAACAGCGGCGTCAGGTTTTCGAACATCACCTTGTGCTTGTTCTGCTCGGGTGGGCCCCCGTTGACGGCGTCCAGCTTGGTGAGTGCGAAGTAGCGTTCGCCGTCCTTCGGCGTACGGACTTCACCTTCGACCATGTCGCCGGTATGCAGGTTGAAACGACGAACCTGACTGGGGCTGATGTAGATGTCGTCGGTGCTCGCAGTGAAGCTTGTGTCCGGGCTGCGCAGAAAGCCGAAGCCGTCGGGCAGGATTTCGAGCACGCCGTCGGCGAAGACCTGTTCGCCAGCTTTGGCGCGCTTCTTGATGATCGCAAACATCAGCTCCTGCTTGCGCATACGGCCTGTGTTTTCGATCTCAAGGGCTTCCGCCTGCTTGAGGACTTCAGACACGTGGAGTGCCTTGAGTTCGTTTAAGTGCATGGAGCGACCCCTTGCGGGGTGTTCGGGATGTTGTCGAACGGAGGAAACGGGGGGTGGTTTCGGATGAGGCGAGAGGTGCCTCTGAACCGGGGAACTCAAACCGGGCTAGCCGGTGATCTGAGAGAGATTATGACAGGAAAAACAGCGCGGCCGGCGCGTTGCGCGTCGGCCGCCTAACGGCCCATGGCCAAATTACGAAAGCTGCTGATCGATGAATGCCGTCAGCTGTGCCTTGCTCATCGCACCAACCTTGGTGGCGGCCAGCTGGCCATCCTTGAACAACATCAGCGTGGGAATGCCGCGGATGCCGAACTTGGCGGGGATGTCACGGTTTTCGTCGACATTCATTTTGGCGATCTGTAGCTTGCCTTCGTAGGTGCTGGACACCTCGTCCAGAATGGGCGCAATCATCTTGCATGGGCCGCACCATTCGGCCCAGTAATCCACCAGAACAGGCTTGCCGGACTGCAGTACGTCGGCTTCGAAGGAGGAGTCTGAGATGTGTTTGATGAGTTCGCTGGCCATGATGTTTGTCCTTGAAAAGCGAGTAGTTTGGATACTGCAGGAGTTCAGGTCATTGTGACAGAAACCAAGGTTTGGCATCGGCGGCGGCGGCTATGAGCGCGATAGCCAACGCCCCTTCCGTTACTGGACAGATGGGTCGCCATGTGAAGCGAACAAGGACTGTCGAGCCTGGATTGTTGAGGTGAGGCCGCGGGTACCGTATTTCGACGTCGTCTGGGCATACCATCCGCTTCCTTGCCTTTGTATGAAGGCTGAATCTGCGAGATCGAATGATTGTTGAAAAAGCCGTTGCCATCGTCGGCGGCGG
>CAIQMJ010001122.1 GCA_903872875.1 uncultured Variovorax sp. | reverse complement strand
GCCGCGCCACCCCCATGTGCAGACAGGCTTTCGACGCGGCCCGGTGCCGCGTCCTTTTGTCTTGCCTTCCGCCTTTGCCCTTCGCTGTCGCTCCGGGCGTCGGCGGCCCGGCGGCGCTGTGCTGCTTGCAGCCAGCACGCCGGCGAACGCGCCAATGGCCGCAGGCCAGGCGCGTTCGAGGCAAGACGCCTGCACGCTGGACGGCTGCGCCGGATGTTGCGCGAAGCGCGGCGCGAATGCGCCCGCGCTGCACGCGCGACGACACGGCGGCGGCAGCCGGAACGGCATGCCCGATGGCACGATGAGAGGCACGGCAACGTGCAGTGAATCGGCGGCCATCATGGGCGTGTCTCCAGCCAGACCGGGTCCGCGACGCCGATCACGGCGGATGCGCTGACCGGGCCGAAATAACGGCTGTCGAACGATGCCGGATTGGTCACGCTCAACAGGAACAGTTCGCCGGGTTCGAGGCGGCGGCAAAGCTGCAAGGATGGCAGCGGCCGGCCCAGCCGGTCAGTAGGCAGCGCGGCGGCCGCAGGCACGCCGTCGATGCGTACCTGCCCGGCGACGATGCAAACGTGTTGCGGCGCGACTGCGCCCACACGTTTGAGCAGCGGAACGCGGGTCGGCAGGTAGCCGCGCTGCGCAGCCAGCATGGCGGCCCTGTCGGGCAGCGGCACCAGCACGATGCTGTCCACGGACAACGGACGTGGCAGCGAGGCGGTGCGCGGGTCGAACGGTTCGATGCGATACCAGCCGACCGCCACGCTGTCGGACGGGTTGTAGGTCAGACGCGGCAGCGGCGACACGAACACCGCCCAGGCCAGCGCAGCGAGGCCGACGGCAGCGAAGCCCGCCAGCACGATGCGAACGCGCAGGCGCGAGCGAGGATGCGGCGCGACTTCGTGCGTGCATGTGGTGTTGGATTGGGTCGTCATGGCAGCGCCCTTCCGGCCAGCCAGGCGGCGTGCCGCTCGGCGGTGTATTCGGGCAGCGCCAGGCGGGCCGCCAGACGGTTGCCCAGCGTGCGCCAGTACGCGGGTGACACGTCGATGGCGACGATGCCTTGCCCTTCGATGCCGTCGATGCGTTCCAGCACGGCCCGCACCGTGTTTTCGCCTTCGGCGTGCAGCAGCAGGCGTGCGCCCGGCCGCACACCGGGGATGCGCTGCATGTCGTCCAGCGGCGTGGCGGCTTGCATCACCATGAGTTGCCAGCGGATCGTGCCGTAGTCGTTTGCTTCCCAGCGCACGCGGCAGAACATTGCACGCGGCAGGAACACCGCGCAGCGCCGCCAGCGGTCGAGCTGGTGCGTGCGCGCAGGTTCGCCGAAGCGCAGGTAGAGCTTGAAGCGCGGTTCGATGTAGGCCAGTGCCACGCGCGTCAGCGGCGCCCTGGCAGGATGGCCGGAAGGAGCTGCGAGCGCAGCCGTAGCCGCGCCAGCGGCAGGCGAAGCGGATGCGGTCATGGGGTGTTCTCCCTGCGATGCTCGGGAAACTCCCGCTCCAGCAGGCCGCGCAGCAGATCGGCCACGGTCACGCCTTGCGTGAAGGCCGACACCTTGATGCGCGCGCGCAGCGCGGGCGTGATGTCGAGGGTCAGGCGGGCGGTGTAGAGGTCGCCCTTGCCCAGCGCATCGGCGTCGCCTTGGCGAATCCACGCCTCGGCTTGCGGATTCGCGGGCGGACGCGCGCCGATGCCGACGCGCTTTGCCGTGCGTCTGCTGTTCGGTGGCGGCTTCTCGGTCATGTCGGCCACCGCAGCAGTTCGTCCACCAGCGCGGTGATTTCACGCGCGGCGGCGCTGTCCGGCGCCGTCTCGCGTGCGAGCCGACCGGCGGCCACGCTGTCGGCGAAGACGATGCGCTGGCGAACCTCGGCGCGCAGCGCCGGCAGCGGTTGGTCGGCCAGCGACTGCCGCGCCTCGCGCCCGATGATCGTGGTGCTGACGCGCCGGTTGATGACGAAGGCCGCGCGCAGCGCAGGCCGGAACACCTGGGCCTCGCGGATCAGCGCCACCATCTCGGCGCTGGCCCGCAGGTCGTAGGGGCTGGGTTGCACGGGGATCAGCACGCGCTCGGCCGCCAGCAGCGCGGAGCGCGCCAGTGCCGCGATGCGTGGCGGGCCGTCGATGACGACGTGATCGGCCCGCCTGGCGAGTTCTGGTGCTTCCTGATGCAGCGTTTCGCGTGCCAGGCCCACGGCGCTGAACAACCTTGGCAAACCCTGCTGGCTTCTGCGCTGTGTCCAGTCCAGCGATGAACCCTGCGGGTCGGCGTCCAGCAGGACGACGTGCTGGCCGCGCATCGCCAGCTCGCCGGCGATGTGTGTGGCGAGCGTGGTCTTGCCCACGCCGCCTTTCTGGTTGAGCAGAGCGACGATCATGGCGCGGCCCTCCCTCTTGGAAAGCCTTGCCTTGATTGGCCTGCAAAACCTGTCGGCTGCCGGCTGGTATTGCCTGCCGTTTGTGGCCGCGTGGTGGTTGTCCACCGCAGCGGCGTTTCCCTACTAAAAGTTAGAGAATTTAAGTTAGGGAAGTTAGAGGGGCGCGAAACCCAATGCTGGCGCGGGTTTGCGGCCGATCGGCACGCCTGATAGCACGATAGTCCCACGCCTGATAGCACGATACCCCGCACGCCTGATAGCACGACACCATTCACAAGTTTTCCCGGAGTTATCCCCGTGCCGTCTGCGGCACGGGCCGGAACGTCAGCAACTCCATGCCGTTGTCGGGCATCCGCTCGATGCCCAGGACATAGCCGGGCAGCGACTGCCGCGCGACCAGCGCGCGCAGGTCGCAGGCGAAGTCGTAAGGCTTGGCGGTGCTGCCGGATTTCTGGTGCAGGTAGCGAAAGTCGAACTGCCAGCCGTATGCCTGCTTGCCGCCGTGCTTGCGCACCAGGCGGTACAGCCAACGCTCGATGCCGCCGGTGAGCCGGAAGTACGCCGGGTCGATGGTCAGCACCAGCGCAGCATCCAACACCCCCGCGTAAAACCAGTCCGGCAGGATCAGCTCGATGCCCAGCGGCGTGCCGCTGGCATCGGCCAGTTCCTTCCATTCGTTGATCCACGAGAAACGGTGCAGGCGCCGCCCGGTCGTCTCGCGGATGGACGTGGCCACCGTGGTCGATTGCAGGCGATCCAGCGCGGCCTTGAGGCGCTGGTAGTCGCGCAGCGACTTGCCGCGCCCGATGAAGCGCAGAATCTCGTAGGGCGTGGCCTGCATCAGCCGCGACGGCCGCAGGCCCGCGTCCTTCGCTTCCACGATCTGCGAGGCCGCCCATATCAGCACGTCCGCATCCCAAATCGTGGCGATGCCGTGCTCCTGCGTGCCTTCCACGCGGATCGTGACGTTGCCCGCGCGGAAGTCGATGGGCTTGACCCGCTTGGACTTGCCGAGCGAGAAGAACGGATAGGCCATCAAATCCTGGCTGTCGCGCGGCGCCATGTCGCCGGGCAAGGCGCGGAACAGGTCGAGTTGTTCGCGCTCCTGCAACGGCCGCTGCCGGGACGGCAGCGCGGTGCTGGACATGGCGATGGCCTGCCGCGCGCCGCCGATCAGCGCGCACGGCTGTCGGCCGAGTGGTGCTCGGCGTATTCGGGATCGGAAGTCGTCTCGAAGCTGCGGTCGGCAGCCCAGGCATCGAGGTCGGCCACGGCGTACATGACGCG
>CAIQMJ010001121.1 GCA_903872875.1 uncultured Variovorax sp. | reverse complement strand
GGTGCCGGGCGGACACGGATCGTAGGGTCCCGAGCCCGGCCGTGCTTCCGCCTGGCCCTGTGCCTCTTCGCAACGCGGAAACGGCGGCGGATTCCTGCGCGCCTGCTCGCGCAGGAAACGATCGATGGGCGGACGGCACTCGGCCACCGCCCGGGGCCCTGCCGGGTCCGACAGGCACAGCAGGACCTTGCAACCGTAGTCGTCGGCGTGGACACAGGCGGCGATCAGCATCCCGGTCGACGCGGCACCCCAGTTCAGCAGCGGTTTCATGGGTTCACTCCTTACGCGGGGCGTCAACAAGACAGGGGTCGACAACGATCACCAAGGCCGCTCAGCCCCAGCACAGCAGGCGAAGTTCCTTGAGCGGCACCACGCCCGCTTCACCATCATCGAACAGCACCTCCGCGACGCCGGACTCGACACCACGCCGCCATCGCAGGCGACCGCGGCGCCCATCGCGCTCGACCACCAGACGCAGGGCCGTGCCGGCGGACGGCGGCGCGGCTGGCCGCCGATGTGTGAGGCCCGGACTGTCGGAGGACAGCGGCGCTGCGGCACCCACCTGCTCGAAGTCGACGCGGCCAAGCCGCGCCGGACTCGCGAGCAGCGCGCCCGTGAGTTCGTAGAGCGCCCGGACATCGCGAACGCGGCCGGAATCGAACGCAGCCCGGACCTCCTCGGGCGCGTGCAGCAGCGCGGCGGCCACGGTGATCTGCGACTTCGACTTGCTCAGCCGGCGCGCGATCTCCGCGCGGGAGAACCCCGCGCGCTCACGCGCATCGATGAACTGCGCGAGATCGAACGGCGACATGTCCTCGCGGTGCAGGTTCTCCGCAGCCTGCGCGAACGGATCCACGCGATCGTCAAGCCAGGCCGGCACGTCGCGGCCGCCAGCGAGACGGCTCGCGCGCACGCGACGCTCGCCGCGATTGAGCATGTAGCGCCCGAGCGCGTCCGGGTGCCGGCGCAGCGACACCGCTTCGAGCACGCCATGGACGGCGATGGACGCGGCCAGCTCCGCCAGTCCGGCCTCGCTCAGCGAACGCCGCGGCTGCGCCGGATCGAAATCGATGAGATCCAGCGCAATGCGCATCGGGGCAGCGAGCGTCTGTTCGGAAGGCGGCGCCTCGCCCAGCGATGTCGCGCGGAACTGTGCCAATCCGCTCAGGTCCAGCGGTTGCTGCAGCTGGCTCATGGCACGACCTCGTCCGCGCCGGGCGCCGCGCCGGCCATCCGCGCAAGTAGCAACTCGAAAGCCTTGACGATCTCGAGGCTCGCCTCGCGTGCCGATGTCTTGGGCAACGACCACACGGGACGGCGCGCGGCGAGCGCCTCAGGTATGGCTGCGCGCGTGGAGATCACCGCCGGCACGACGAATTCGCTGTAGCGTGAGACGAGTTCATGCAGCGCCGACTTCTGCCGCGCGGAGCGCGCATTGAAGCGGTTGGCCAGGATGCCCGCCAGGTGCAGGCCGGGGTTGTAGCGGCGCTGCACCCCGAAGACGGTCTTGAGCATGTCGGTGACCGCATCGATGCTGTACTCCTCCAGCTCGATCGGACAGACCACCTCGTCGGCTGCGATGAGGGCGGCGCTCATGCGCAGGCCCAGCGCGGGCGGCGTGTCGATCACGGTCCAGTCCACGCAGGGCGCGAGCCGGGCGAGCTGCGCACGGAACGCGGGGATCACGCGCTCGGGACGCATGAGTTCGAGATCCGCGAGCGCCTTGCCGCCGGCGAACAGCAGACAGGCGCGTTCGGACGCGGGCAATGGCGCCAACGAAGGCAACGCCAGAGGTTCATCAGAGAAGAGTTCCATCGCCTGCCTTTCTGCAGCGGTGCGCGAGAGGGTCTTCGTGCTGTTGGCCTGCGCGTCCAGGTCCACGAAGGCCACCCGCATCCCCTGCTTGTCCATGAGCCAGTGGGCGAAGAGCACGGCCAGCGTGCTTTTTCCGACGCCACCTTTCTGATTGGAAAAGACAACCGTTTTCAATGCCAACTCCCAAAGTCGGTAGTGGTGGGGCAGACCGGGCAGGCCTACCTTCGATGCCGAGTCCCCCGAGCGGATCGTGCAGATGCCGGGCATCTTTCCGATGTCCGGGCCGACATGCAAGAGCGACCGCGCCAACCGGAGCAACACAGATGGACATCCGAAGCTTGCGAGCGAGGCGTGTACGCACGGCAGCGTCGCTCTCGCTGGCCGAGACACCGGCCCGCTCCCACTTTCCAGCCCGACGCGTGGCGCCTGGCTGGGCCGCAGCCCTCGCATCGCTCGTGCTGTGGCTCGCGGGTCCGACCGGCGCGCTGGCATCGACCGTCGGTGCGCCAACTCAGCAGCAGCGCGACGGGGAGCGGGTCGACATCCTTCGCACGGAACTCGCGCGTGCGGTCCGGCAGATCGAGGACCTGGACCGCCGCTCCGGGCAGCCCCGCTTGCCGGGGACCGACGAGGCGGCGCTCGCCATCGAGCGCCACCGCGCGATGGCGGACAAGGCGGCACTCGAGCGCGAGATCGCGCGGGCGCAGTCCGTCGCGGTGGCCCCTCCATCGACGTCTGCGCGATCCACGGGACAGCCCCCGCCACGCGCGGCATCGCAGGACCTCACGCGCGATGCCACCCCCTGGTGGGACGTGTACGGCAAGCCCCCGAGGGTGATGACCGCAGCGCCCTCGGTCCCGGTCAATCCTTAACCTGCAGGAGAACCCCATGTGCCCATCGGAAGTTTCCACCGCGCGCCACGGCGCTGCCCGGAGCACGCCGCGCGTGCAGCGTGCACTCGTCTTGATGCTGTTCGCGATGCTGGGCTGGGGGACGGCCTGCGCAGGCAGCCCGTTTGCGACGGGCTCCGGCGCGATGCAGACCCAGCTGGTTTCGATCCTCACGCCGCTCGCCGCAGTGGCCGTGATGGTGTCTGGCGTCATGGCCTGGTTCGGGCGCATCAGCTGGTGGTGGATGGTGGGGGTGGTGCTCGGCACCGTCCTCGTGTTCGGTGGTCCGCAGATCGTGTCGTGGATCCGCGGCATGTTCGGGGTCTAGACGATGGCACCCGGTAACCGAAACCAGGGTCTCGTGGCCGATCCGCTCTTCGTGGGCCTGACGCGGCCGACGATGGTCTGGGGTGTCACCTATTCCGCGATGCTCGTGAACGCGATGCTCACCATGGAGGCATTCATCCTCACGAAGAACCTCCTGTGGCTCCTGACCTTCATGCCGACACACGGCGTCTTCTACCTGCTGTGCCTGTCGGAGCCGCGCTTCTTCGATCTGCTGCAGCTGTGGGGCCGGGTGCGCCTGCCCGGACTGCTGGCCGGCAATCAGCGGTTCTGGCGGGCCAACTCCTACACGCCGCTGCCGATCGACCTCCCGGACCGGCATGGCCGGCGCTCCGCGACGCTGGTCGTGATTCGGACCTGAGCCGTGACCGGGCCCGCCTCACTGAACCACGCCCGTGCGCTGCGCCGGGAGGTCGATGCCGCCACGTTCGTCCCGATCGTTGCGCACCTCAATGCACATGTCGCCCGTACACGCCAGGGAGACTACGTCCAGACCGTGCGTCTCGCGGGGGCAAGCTTCGAGAGCGCAGACGACGAGGACCTCAACAACTGGCAGGACCGTCTGAACATCCTGTGGCGCAACCTGGCCTCACCGCATCTGGCGCTGTGGACCCATGTGGTGCGGCGCCGCGCGGACCTGCGCTTCGACCCTGAGGGCGGCAGCGACTTCGCTGCGCGTGTCGAAGCCCGCTATCGCGCGAAGATCAGCGAGGCGCACCTCATGGTCAACGAGCTGTATGTCACGCTCGTCTACCGCCCGCAGCCCTCGCGCCTCGGCGCGACGGCACTGCGGGTGCTCAAGAAGGCGGACCGTCGGGCGGAGGCCGCCGAGCGGCATGACTCGCTCGAGGAATGCGACAAGCGACGCCGCGAGGTCGTGGCCGCGCTCGATCGTTACGAGCCCGAGCTGCTGGGCGTCTACACCGCGGGCGGCAAGGTCTGCTCCTCCCTGCTGGAGTTCTACGGCTTCCTCGTGAACGGTGAATGGCAGCCGATGCCGATGCCGCGCGCACCGCTCGACCAGGTCGTCGTCACGAGCCGGCCCTTCTTCGGCCACGAGGCGATGGAATACCGCGGCGGCACACACACGCGCGTCGGCGCCTTCATCGGCATCAAGGAATATCCGACCCCCACGCCGCCCGGCCTGTTCAACGCCCTGCTGACAGCCCCGTTTGCGTTCGTGCTCACGCAGAGCTTCAGCTTCCTGGGCAAGACGACGGCCGTCGACCTGATGGGCCGGCAGCTCAACCGGATGTCCGCCTCGGGCGATCTTGCGGTCTCGCAAGCAGCCGAACTGCACGAGGCCCTCGATGACCTCGTGAGCAACCGCTTCGTCGTGGGCGACCATCACTTCAGCCTGCACGTCCTGGCCGAAGCGCTCGACGTGCGCGACGGTGCCCCCGCGGTGCCCCGGCTCAAGCAGCTCAACGACCACATCGCACGCGCGAGGCACCTGCTTGCCGAGACCGGCATGGTCGTGGCCAGGGAGGACCTCGCGCTGGAGGCCGCGTTCTGGGCGCAGTTGCCGGGCAACTTCGCGTTCCGCTCGCGCAAGGCGCCGATCGCGAGCCGCAACTTCGCGGCGATGGCACCGTTCCACAACTACCCGTCCGGACGCGCCCGGGGCAATCACTGGGGCGATGCCCTCACCGTGTTCGCCACCAGCGCGGGCTCGCCCTATCACTTCTCGCTCCATGCAAGCGATCCACGTCAGGCCGATGGCGGAAGCCGTCGCGATGTCGGGCATCTCGCGGGCGTGGGTCCGGTGGGCACCGGCAAGACGACCTTCCTGGGCTTCTGCCTGCTGAGCCTGCGCAACCGCCTCGATGCCACCCAGATCGTCTTCGACAAGGACGAGGGCCTGCACATCCTCGTGCGCGCGCTGGGCGGCCACTACCTGCCGCTGCGCCATGGCGTGCCGACCGGTTGCAATCCGCTGCAGCTCGACGAGCATGTGCCCGACAACCTCGAGTTCCTTCGGCACTGGCTGCGCCGCCTCGTGCTTCGACACCCCGACGACACGCTCTCGGTGCGCCAGCAGGACGATCTGGACCAGGCGCTCGACGGCACGCTGCGGCTCGAGCGTCGCTTCCGGCGCCTCTCCCGTCTCATTGCCTTCCTCGATGTCACCGATCCGGAAGGGATGCATGCGCGGCTGCGCACGTGGTGCGCCGCCGAGCAGGGGGAATACGCATGGGTGTTCGACAACGCCAGCGACGAGGTCGCACCGCTTCTCGCGCGCCATGCGCTCATCGGCTTCGACGTCACGGCCTTCCTGGACAACGAAGTCGTTCGCGCGCCCTTGACGATGTACCTCTTTCATCTGGTGCAGCAGATGGTCGATGGTCGCCCGCTGGTGTGCTGGATGGACGAGTTCGCCAAGCTGCTGGACGACCCCGCCTTCGCGCGCTTCGCCAAGAACGGCCTGGAGAGCTGGCGCAAGAAGAACGCGAACATCGCGGCGTTCACGCAGAGCGCCAGCCATGTGATCCGCTCGCCGATCGCGCGCGCAATCGTCGAGCAGACGCCGACGAAGATCCTGTTCCCGAACCCCGATGCGGACGCTCGCGAGTACACCGAACACTTCAGCCTGACCGATCGCGAGTTCGCGCTGATCAAGCAGGAACTCGAGCCCGGCTCGCGCCGCTTCCTGATCAAGCAGGGCCACGCGAGCGTCGTCGCCGAACTCGACCTGCACGGTTTCGATGCCGAGCTGGCGGTGATCTCGGGGCGCACTGCGAATGTGCGGCTCATGGAAGCCGCGATCGCGCAGCACGGCGCTGCGCCCGCCGACTGGCTGCCGCACTTCATGCGGGCGGTCCAGGGTTCCAGGGATGCCACGCCATCGCGCGGTCCCGTCAACAAGGGAGTCGATACATGACCAAGCCACTCATCGGACTGATCCTGGCCATTGCAGCGCTGTGGTCGCCACTCCAGGCACGCGCAGGCATACCAGTGATCGACGTCGCCGCGATCGCGCAGCTCGTCCAGCAGGTCAGCTACTGGCAGCAGCAGATCACGGGCATGCAGCAGCAGCTCAGCCAGCTGCAGCAGACCCACAGCGCGCTGACCGGGCCGCGCGGCATGGAACAGCTCCTGCCAGTCTCGGAGCTCGCGCGCAACTATCTCCCGCCGGACTACGGCGAACTCGTGCGGACGGTGCAGGGCAGCTCGTCCACCTATGCGGGACTGTCGCAGCAGGTCCAGTCGATCATCAGCGCCAACGCGATCCTGTCGAGCAGCGAACTCGGCGCGCTGAGTCCGTCCATGCGCGCGATCGTGGAACAGGGAAGGCAGTCCGCCGCGCTGCTCGGCGCCACCACGCAAGGCGCTTACCAGAACACCGGACAACGCTTTGCGACGCTCCAGACCCTGATCGCGCGCATCGGGGGTGCCCAGGACGCCAAGGCGATCCAGGACCTGCAGGCCCGCATCCAGGCCGAGCAGAGCATGCTCACGAACGAGCAGACCAAGCTGCAGAGCCTGTACCAGATCTCTTACGCCAACGACCTTGCCAACAAACAGCGACTGAGAGAACAAGTGATATCCGCGCACGGCACTTTCAGCACACGATTTGCTCCAGCCCCGTAGGAGAACGCCATGTCGAAATTGGGCCTATATGCATTGCTGCTTGCGATTGCCTGCGCGGCTATCTATCTTTGTTTCGCACGTCCGTCAGGAACAAACATCGACTGCGCGGGAGCCGAGACGAACAGCAGCAGCAGCAAGTTGCCACCACGCTTTCATGGGGACTTCAAGAATCGATTTCAGCCCGAAATTCCCTCGCGGTGACTGCCATGTTTTTCCAAAACTTCTGGACTTGGTTGAATACGCAACTCATTGGCTACATCGGCGCCAAGACCGCGATCGTCGCTGGAGCAATTGAGCCTGCTGCTGTCACGCTTGCTGCGATCTACATCATGATGTGGGGCTTCTTGAGCCTTACCGGTCGTATCCAGGAACCCATCTGGGAAGGGGTGAAACGGATAGTCGTCCTCGGCATCATTTTCGGTGTCGGACTCAGGCTTTGGCTCTACAACGACGTCATCGTCGATACCTTCTTTGTCGCGCCAGTTCAATTGGCTTCTTTGGTCTCTGGCTCCGCAGAGCCTGTCTCCGTGATTGACAGCATCTGGGAACAAGGCGGAAGTGTGGCATGGCAACTATGGAGCAAAGGCGGCGTGTTGAGCGGCGACTTTGGTTTCTATCTTGCCGGTGCGATTGTCTACGTCATCATGGGTACGGTCTGCGTTTATGCGCTATTCCTCCTTGCACTTTCGAAGCTGGCGCTGGCCGTGATTCTGGCGCTGGGTCCAATCTTCATCTGTCTCCTTTTCTTTGAGGTCACACGGCGCTTCTTTGAGGCGTGGATTGCGCAACTTGCGAACTACGCACTGATTTCAATCCTTGCGTGCTTGACGGCCTCGTTGATGCTGAGCATCGTTTCATCGTATGCCTCTCGGACTGCCGCCCGCGGAGCCGCCATCCTGACAGTCGATGCGCTCAACATGGTCCTCTGCGCATCCCTCGTGTTTCTTCTGATGCGTCAGGTGATGCCCATCGCCGCAGGCCTTGCGAGCGGCGTCGCGTTGAGCTCCTACGGCTTGATCAGCGGCGCAGTTCGCTGGGGCATGGGAAGCGCGGGGCGCACGGGACACGAACTCGCCCGCGGCGTCATGGACGGGATGCGACGCGAACCCGTCGGGCGATGGGATTCGATGCGTCGGATGGCCGGCAACCGGATCGGCCGAGGGCTTTCGGCCGGCTGGCAAGGCCCGACGCGCGGCGGGACCGTCGTGCCGCGCGAACGGATCATGCCGCGGCCTACGCCCCGTCATTAGCGCATTGCCCATTGCTTCCATTGCCTATTGCTCGGAGCCCGCCATGAGACCCCTCCTGCTCGCCTTTGTCCCGGTCATGCTGGCCGCGTGCGGCACCCGGCCACCGAAACCTCCCGACTGCGAAGGACCGCTCGTGCCCATCAACACGCCCGCACGCGAATCCGCACTCGCCGCCCCGTTCCCCTCTCCTGTCGCCCCGGAGCCGATGCCGCATGGAAGCCGAACCCGCCATTGAAAGGTACCTGGCCGAGGCCCGCACCTGGGAACTCGACCGGGCGATGCAGGCGCAGCGTTCGTCGCGCCTGGCGTGGACCGTGGCCCTCGCCGCCGGACTGATCGCCCTCGTGGCCGTCGGTGCGGTGGCGGGCCTGACGCCGCTCAAGCAGCCGGTGCCGGTCGTGATTCGGGTCGACAGCAGCAGCGGCATCGTGGACGTGGTGCCGACGTATGAGGGAACGACCGACATCGAGCAGGTCGTCACGCGCCATCTGCTGCACAACTACGTGATCGCGCGCGAGCGCTATTTCTACGGCACGGCCGAGGCCGACTACGAACTCGTGGCGGCGGAGAACGCGCCGCGCCTGAACCAGGAATGGGCCGCGCTGTGGAGCCTCGAACGCGCGGAGTCGCCGCTCAACCTGTACAAGGACGGCACCACCGTGCGGGCCCAGGTGCGCTCGATCACCTTCCTGCAGCTGGGCAGCGGCCGCGAGCACCTGGCCCAGGTCCGTTTCAGCCGCTACACCCGCGCGGGTGGCACAGGTGCCGAACAGGCGAGCCACTGGGTTTCGACGATCGAGTACGGCTACGCCGCGCCGTCGAAGGACGACAAGACGCGCACGCTCAATCCGCTGGGATTTCGGGTCCTCGAGTACCGCCGGGAGTCCGAGGTGCTGGCTACCAGCGCGTCGTCGACGCAGGGAACACCGCCATGAGGCGCGGCATGCATCGACACCGGGCGCCGCTGGGGTGGGCGGGTCTCGCGCTGTGGCTGGCCGCGCTCGCCGGAACGGCGGCCGCGCAGCTGCCCGCGGACGCCAAGATTCGCACGATCGCGTACGACCCCGACGCGGTCGTCACGTTGCACGGCGTCGTCGGTTATCAGATCCATGTGCAGTTCGCCGACGGCGAGGAGTTCGTCAACCTCGGCTCCGGCGACAACGGCGCATTCGACATCGGCGCGCAGCGCAATCATTTGTTCATCAAGCCCAGGGAGACACGCGCGGCCACGAACCTGACGGTGCTGACCAACCGGCGCGCGTATCACTTCGACTACCTCGTGAGCCCCGCCACGCCGGGCAAGCAGGCGGCACCCCTGGTGTATTCGATCCGCTTCCGCTACCCGGACGACGAGGCGCGGGCCGCCGAAGCCGAGCGTCGGCGTCAGGCGCTGGAAGCGCGCATGCGCGAATCGGCCGCCGCCGTGGTGCGCAATGTCGACTACGCCTTCTGCGGCGACGCCGCGCTCAAGCCGATGAGCGTCTGGGACGATGGCGTTCACACCAGGCTGCGCTTCGAGGCCCGGGGCGAGTTCCCGGCGCTGTTCGTGCGCAACGACGACGGGTCCGAATCCCTGCTCAACTTCCATGTCGATGCGGACGAGGTCGTGGTCCACCGCGTGGTCCGGCGACTGGTACTGCGGCGCGGCCAGCTCGTCGGATGCGTCGTGAACCAGGCCTTCGCGGGCGGTGGGGCGCGGGCCTCGAGCCAGACCAGCGTGCCGGGGCTCGCGCGTTCGGCGCTCGATGAGGAGACGCCATGATCGGGCCCTCGCGCTGGCAAGGCGACAAGGCGCCGGCATCCCCCGCGGGTTCTGCGGGCCCCGGAGACGAACCCTCGATCGACCCGACCACCGGCGAGATCCTGGCGCCCGGTAGCGCACCGCGTGACCCGGTCGATGAACGGGACACCGTGCCCGGCGAGCGCACCCTCCCCTCGGTCAACCGGGAGCGTTCGATGCAGTCGCGCGTGAGCACGGCACTCGCGCTCGGGGTCATGGGGCTGCTGGGCGGCGCCTTCCTGTTCTGGTACTACGGCACCCAGTTCGCGGCCTCCCGCGAGGCCGCCGCTGCAGCACAGCGGCTGGCCAGGGAGCGCGTCTCCGGGGACAGCCAGGTACCGCCGCTCGGGCGGATCGAGCCGCCCCTGGCAGAGCCCCCGCTGCCGGCCAGCTCGGCGATCGCTGCGCCGGCCACGCCGGCCGCGCCGCTGGCGAGCCCGACGCCCACACCCGCGGCAGGGCCGCCACCCAAGACCCCCGCGGAATTGCGGCTCGAACGGCAGCTCGAGCAGCCCGTGCTGCGGCGTGCGAACCCATCGCAGACGAGTGCCGTGGCACTCGGGTCGCTTCCGATCACCGCGGCGTCCGGCGCGACCGGCTCCGCGCTCGCCGGGGGCCGCGAAGGCGGCGCGTTGGCCGAGCATCTGCGACCCACGCCGACTCCGGCCGTCACCGCCCACCGACTCCCTCCGCTGCGCTTCCTGCTGCCCAAGGGCGCGTTCATCGACTGCACGCTGGAGACCGCGATCGACTCCACGTTCGAAGGCATGACGACCTGCGTCGGCGCCAGCGACGTCTACAGCGCCGACGGCCAGGTGGTGCTCCTCGAGCGCGGCACGAAGTACGTCGGCGAACAGCGCGGTGCACCGCAGCAGGGACAGGGACGCGTGTTCGTGCTCTGGAGCGAAGCACGCACGCCCGAAGGCGTGGTGGTGCAGCTGGCCTCGCCCGGGACCGACGAACTCGGCCGCAATGGGCTGCCGGGCTTCGTGGACAACCATTTCTGGCAGCGCTTCGGCGCGGCGATCCTGATCTCGGTCGTGGACGGCACGATGCAGGCGCTCGCGGCCAGCCAGCAGGGCGGGCAAGGCAGCAATGGCGGCGCCATCGTGATCGGTCCCCAGGGCCGTGACGTGGTCTCCGAGATCCTGCGCGGCACCGTGGCCATCCCGCCGACCGTGATCAAGAACCAGGGCGAGCGCATCCAGATCCTGGTCGCGCGCGATGTCGACTTCAGGAGCGTCTATGCGCTGCGCGCCGTCCCCGAGCGCTGAGGCGGCCGCGTCGCCAGCGGGTGTGTCCGCCATGACAGCCGGCAGCCACGCAGGATCGGCGTCGAGCGGTCGCTGGCTGGACCAGCCGACCTCGCTGGCGCTGTTTCTGGGTGCGCTCGCGCGCTGGCTCGAGGACGCCGAGGTCACCGAGATCTGCATCAATCGGCCGGGCGAGGCTTTCGTGGAACGCCAGTCCGGCTGGCAGCGGGAGGAAGCGGATTTCCTGACCTTCGACTGGTGCCTTTCCGTGGCGAGGCTCGTGGCCAACTTCACGCGCCAGCGGATCTCGAGCCAGGAGCCGCTGCTGTCGGCCACGCTGCCGGGCGGCGAGCGCATCCAGATCGTGCTGCCGCCAGCCACCGCGCCGGGCACGGTCTCGCTGACGATCCGGCGTCCCTCGCGCTCGGTCTGGAGCCTGGAACAGCTGCACGAGCGGGGCATGTTCGACCACGTGAGGCCGCAAGCCACCCTGGCGCACAAGGGGCAAGAAGACAGGCGCGGCAGCGACGGCGCCGCGCCGGTCCCGGATCCCGGGCGCGCTGCGTTGCGCGCGCTCCTCGCCCAGGGCGAGACGGTCGCGTTCCTGCGCGAGGCGGTCCGTCAGCGCCAGAACATCCTGCTGTCGGGTGCGACCGGCTCGGGGAAGACGACGGTGAGCAAGGCCCTGATCCTGGAGGTGCCCGCCGACGACCGCCTGATCACGATCGAGGACGTCCAGGAGCTGTCGCTGCGCAACCAGCCCAACCACGTGCGCCTGTTCTACTCGCAGGGCGGCCAGGGCCAGTCCGAGGTCACGCCCGGCCAGCTGCTCGCAGGCGCCAAGCGGCAACGACCCGACCGGATCTTCGTCTCCGAGCTGCGCACCGGCGACGAGGTCTACGACTACCTGGTGTCCGTCAACACCGGCCATCCGGGCTCGATCACCAGCGTGCATGCCGACAGCGCGCGCATGGCCTTCGTGGCGCTCGCGCAGCTGATGAAGCGCAGCGACGCGGGCCGCGGCATGACCACGCGTGAAGGCGTCGAACTGGCCCGCCTGAGCATCGACGTGGTGGTGCAGTGTGCGCGCGAGCGGCAGCATCGCTTCGTGCGCGAGATCTGGCTGGCACCCGAGGACCGCGGCGATGGGCTCCGCTAGCCCGCTCAAGATCGCCGTCGCGCTCGTGCTGGCCGCCTCGGTGGGCCTGTACCTCGCGGGCTACATCTTCCTGCTGGCCATGCGGCTGCCGCCCGCGCAGGCCACGCCCTGGACCACCTACCGCTACTGGCATGCCTACGGAGACCGGCCCGAGGTCCGGCGTGCGCTCGCAGGTGCCATGGCCGCGGGCATGGGTCTCGCGCTCACCCTGGGCGGCGCCGCGATGCTGCCGCGCCGCCGGCCGCTGCACGGCGATGCCCGGTTCGCGCGCCGCCGAGAGATCGCCGAGGCGGGCCTGCTCGGCGAGCACGGCCTCATCCTTGGGCGGCTCGGCGGACGCTACCTCACGCTGCCAGGCCAACAGGGCGTGGCGCTCGAGGCCCCGCCGCGCAGCGGCAAGGGCGTGGGCGTGGTGATCCCGAACCTGCTGAACTGGCCGGGGTCGACGATCGTGAGCGACATCAAGGGCGAGAACTTCCAGCGGACCGCGGGCTATCGCAGCCGCCACGGTCAGGAGGTGCACCTCTTCGACCCGCTGTCGGCGCACGGGCGCTCCTCGCGGTGGAACCCGCTGGGCTACGTGTCGTCGGTGCCGCATCGCTGCATCGACGACCTCCAGCGCATCGGCACGATGCTGTTTCCCGACCCGCAGGGCGCCGACCCGTTCTGGAGCTCGTCCGCGCGCTCGCTGTTCCTGGGCATCGCGCTTTATCTCTTCGAGACCGAAGGCGCCACGCGCACGCTCGGCGAGGTGCTGCGCCAGGGCATGGCGAGCGACGCGGAGGGCTTTCAGAAGCACTGGCGCCGCGTGATCGACGCCTGCGAACGCGCGGGCCGTCCGCTCTCGCGCGAAGCCACGCAGACGCTGTGCGACATGATCGACCTCGCGCCCGTGACGGCCTCGAGCATCCGCAAGACCTTCACCAGCCGGCTGGACCTCTGGCTCAACCCGATGATCGATGCGGCGACCGCGGCCAACGACTTCGATCTGCGGGACTTGCGCCGGCGGCCGATCTCGGTCTACGTGCAGATCAATCCGGACGACATCCAGCGCCTGCAGCCCCTGCTCAACCTGTTCTTCCAGCAGGCGATCGGCCTGCAGACGCGCGAGCTGCCAGAGAACAATCCGGCGCTGCGGCACCAGCTGCTGCTCATGCTCGACGAGTTCCCGGCGCTCGGCCGCATCCCCGTCATCGCCGACTCGACCGCCTTCCTGCCGGGCTACAACGTGCGCACCATCCTCATCGTGCAATCGAACTCCCAGCTGATCGAGAAGTACGGCGTCGAGGGCGCGAAGTCCATCCGCAAGATGCTCGCCGCACGCATCGTGTTTCCGCCGAAGGAGTACGAGGATGCGGAAGCCGTCTCGCGCGAGCTCGGCACCTGCACGGTTCGCCAGAAGAGCATCAGCCGTGCGATGTGGGGCGGTGGCCGCTCGCCCACGGTGACCGTCAGCGAGCAGCCCCGCCGATTGCTCATGGCCCAGGAGGTCAAGGAACTCGGCGCCCAGCGCCTGCTGCTGTTCTACGAGGGCCTGCGGCCCGTGCTCGGCGAGCGGATCTACTACTTCAGGGATCGCCGGTTCGCACGGCGCGAGCTGCCGCCGCCCGAGGTGCCGCGCCTCGACCTCTCGGCACTGCGGCCGACCGCGCCGCCTGTCGACGTGCCGGACGGTCCGGCCACGGCCAGCGCGCGATCGCCCCAGAGGCCCGTCGCGCCGGACGCCGTGTTGCCGCAGGACCTGCACCTGGCCGACTTCTCCCTCGACTTCGGCCAGGAGTCCATTCCCACCGGACAGCCGATGAGCGAGCAGGAGGTCCAGGCCGCGACCGATGCCTTCATGGCGCACATGCTGCGCTGACGCCGGACTTCACGCGCCATGGACCCTCCGTCGACCGACACCGCTCCCCACGACGATGCGGGCGCGCTCGCGCCCCGCCGGCCCACCGCACACCACGGTCCGCAGGCGGTGCCCGAGGCGGTGCGACAGCGCTTCCTGCGGATCGACGATGCGTACTTCTTCGCGGACCGCACCCTGGCGTTCCGCGATCACGGCGACAGGCTGACGGTGCGCACCCACAACCTCGGCGTGATCCACGGCGTCGTCGCGATCGCCGAGGCACGCGGCTGGGACGCCGTGCGGATCACGGGCACCACAGCGTTCCGGCGCAGTCTCTGGCAGGAGGCCACGCGGCGTGGCATCGAGGTCGAGGGCTTCGCGGACGAGCGTTCGCAGCCGGCGGGGCCAGCAAGGCCGGCAGGCGCGCCGTCGCGGGAGGGGCCGGAGGCCGCGCGCGATGCCACGCACACCGAAAGCCCGCGACCCTCGGCCGCCTCCACCGCTGCCCCCGAGAAGAGGGCG
>CAIQMJ010001120.1 GCA_903872875.1 uncultured Variovorax sp. | reverse complement strand
GGCCCACGCCCGGCACCAGCCGGTGCGTGCGTGGCCCGCTGAAGCGGTGCGCATGCGCCGACGGCGGGGCGGGCGGACGCACGCCGTCGTCGATGCCGTCGAAGGTGATGGTGGGGACGGTGATCGCCGGTTGCGCAGCCAGGCGGTGCTCGATGTCGGCATAGGCCGGATCGCCCTCGACGAGGCCGAAGCGATGCCGGTACGACTGGATCACGACGTCCACGAAATCGGGGTGATCGAAGGCCGCGGCGCTGCGCTCGAAGGTGGCGTCGTCGAACTTCCAGGTCGGCGACCAGAGCTTCCACAGCAGCCGGGTGAAGCCCTTGCGGTCTTTCTCGAGGCCGGCACGGCCACGTTCGCTGTGGAAGTAGTACTGGTACCAGAGGCTGTGCTCGTTGGCTGGCGTGTCGGGTTCCATCGCGCGCGCGATGTTCTGGATGTTGTAGCTGTTGAAGGACACCAGACCGGCGCAGCGCTCCGGCCACAAGGCAGCGACCACGCAGGCTGCACGGCCGCCCCAGTCGTAGCCCGCCAGCACGGCGCGCGGAATGGCGAGCGCATCGAGCAGCGCCAGCAGGTCGGCGCCTAGCGCCGCCTGTTCACCGGAGCGCGGCGTCGTGTCGCTCAGGAATCGTGTCGCGCCATAGCCGCGCAGGTAGGGGACGATCACGCGGCAGCCCGTTGCCGCCAGCATCGGTGCGACTTCGGCGTAGGCATGGATGTCGTACGGGAAGCCGTGCATGAGCAGCACGGGCGGCCCGTTCGCCGGGCCGGCCTCGAAATACGCGATATCGAGCACGCCGGCTTCGACGTGGCGCAATGGTCGCATCGTCTCCATCACAACTCCTTCAAAGCACACAAAATTTCAGGCGCGGCAACGCCGCTGCCGTACCTTCCAGAGACACCGCGGAACCGGCTTCGCCGGGCCGCTGATGTCGTCCTCTGGAAGGGGGTGCCCGAGCGACACGCGGTGCGCGAGGCTGGGGGTCAGTAAATAACCACGCCGCGAATGGATTCGCCGCGCTTCATCAGGTCGAAGCCCTTGTTGATGTCTTCCAGCGGCATGGTGTGCGTGATCAGGTCGTCGATGTTGATCTTGTTCTCCATGTACCAGTCGACGATCTTGGGCACGTCGGTGCGGCCTCGGGCGCCGCCGAAGGCCGAGCCTTCCCACTTGCGGCCGGTCACCAATTGGAAGGGGCGTGTCGATATCTCGGCGCCGGCTTCGGCCACGCCGATGATGATGCTGCGGCCCCAGCCCTTGTGCGTGCATTCGAGCGCCTGGCGCATCACCTTGGTGTTGCCGATGCACTCGAAGCTGTAGTCGGCGCCGCCATCGGTCAGCTGCACGATCGCGTCGACGATGTTGCCGCCGGCCGCCTCGATGTCCTTCGGGTTGAGGAAGTGCGTCATGCCGAACTTGCGCGCCATGGCTTCGCGCGCAGGGTTCAGGTCGACGCCGATGATCTTGTCTGCGCCCACCATCCTGGCGCCCTGGATCACGTTCAGGCCGATGCCGCCGAGGCCGAACACCACCACGTTCGAGCCCGCTTCGACCTTGGCCGTGAAGATCACCGCGCCGATGCCGGTCGTCACGCCGCAGCCGATGTAGCAGACCTTGTCGAAAGGTGCGTCCTCGCGGATCTTGGCCAGAGAGATCTCGGGTGCGACCGTGTAGTTGCTGAAGGTCGAGGTGCCCATGTAGTGGAAGATCGGCTTGCCATCGAGGCTGAATCGGCTGGTGGCGTCGGGCATCAGGCCCTTGCCCTGCGTGCCGCGGATCAGCTGGCACAGGTTGGTCTTGCGGCTCAGGCAGAACTTGCACTGTCGGCATTCGGGCGTGTAGAGGGGGATGACGTGGTCGCCCTTCTTGAGCGTGGTCACGCCGGGGCCGACGTCCACCACGATGCCCGCGCCTTCATGGCCGAGGATCGCGGGGAAGATGCCTTCGGGGTCCGCGCCGGAGAGCGTGTAGTAGTCGGTGTGGCAGATGCCGGTGGCTTTGATCTCGACCAGCACTTCGCCGAACTTCGGGCCGTCGAGGTCGACGGTTTCGATGGTCAGGGGCTGGCCTGATTGCCAGGCGACGGCGGCTTTGGTTTTCATGAGGCGGGTGTTGCTAGCGGAAAAAGGGCCACTATAAGATGCTCGGTTCGCCAGAGAACTGTCATGAAGAAAATACTCGTACTCAACGGACCCAATCTCAATCTGCTCGGCACGCGCGAACCCGCGCAGTACGGCTATGAAACGCTCGCCGACGTCGAGCGCATGTGCCGCGAAGCCGGCGACCGGCTCGGCGTCGAGATCGAATGCCGGCAGTCGAACCACGAAGGCTTCCTGATCGACTGGGTCCAGGAGGCCGGCCGCGAAGTCGCCGCGGGCCGCATGCTGGGCGTGGTGATGAACCCTGGCGCCTACACCCACACGTCGATCGCGCTGCACGATGCCATCAAGGGCGCGAACCTGCCGCTGATCGAGCTGCACATCTCCAACGTGCATGCGCGCGAGGAATTCCGCCACCACTCGTTCATCTCGCCGGCGGCGCGCGGCATCATCGTCGGACTGGGCGTGAAGGGCTACCCGCTGGCGATCGAGGCACTGGTGCGCGTGAGCGACGTGAAGAACTGAGCACGCGGCCATGACGACGCAAGCCGAGGCGCCTCCGGGCCTGTTCATCGACGACGCCGGTGTGCGGCGTTGCCGCTGGTGCCAGGCCACGACGGCCTACCGGCACTACCACGACAACGAATGGGGCTTTCCGGTCACCGACGAGCGCCGGCTGTTCGAGAAGATCTGCCTCGAAGGCTTCCAGTCGGGACTGAGCTGGCTGACGATTCTCAACAAGCGCGAAAACTTCCGCGCCGGCTTCGCGAATTTCGAGGCAGAGCAAGTCGCGGATTTCGACGATGCCGACGTCGCGCGCTTGCTGGCCGACGCTGGCATCGTGCGGCACCGCGGCAAGATCGCGTCGACCATCAACAACGCGCGCCGGGTGCTGGAACTGCGCAAGGAGTTCGGCTCGCTGGCTGCCTACGCCTGGCGCTACGAGCCTGCGCACGGCACGCGGCCGGAGCGCATCAGCCATGCCGCGCTGCAGACCATGACCACGTCCGAGGCATCGATCGCGATGTCGAAGGACCTGAAGAAGCGCGGCTGGAGCTTCGTCGGGCCGACCACGATGTATGCCTTCATGCAGGCCATGGGCCTGGTCAACGACCATGTGGAAGGCTGCGAGGCGCGTGAACGTGCACTGACGGCACGCGTTTCGCTGAAGGTGCCGACCGCCTGAGCCGAGGCGGCAGGGCGATGTCGGCCCGGCCGCGCCGCCGATTCAGCGCACTGTCTTGGAACTCGCGGTCTTGCGCATCGCCACGCGACCTTGGCTGTCGATGCTCTCCAGATGCACGTCGAAGCCCCAGAGTCGCGCCACGTGCTTCAGCACTTCCTGCGAGTCGTCGCGCAGCGACAGGTTGTTGCGCTGCGTGTGCCGCAGCGTGAGCGCGCGGTCGCCGCGCAGGTCGACGTTCCAGACCTGGATGTCGG
>CAIQMJ010001119.1 GCA_903872875.1 uncultured Variovorax sp. | reverse complement strand
CTTGTCGAAGACGACGTAGCCCTGTCGGAGGCCGTGTGCAGCTACTTGCGGGCCAAGACCTTCGTGGTCGACGCGGTGCCCAGCCTTGCGCGCGCTGCGGCGGCGTTGCATTCGGCGCAATACGCGGCCGTGCTGCTCGACCTGCATCTGGGCGACGGCGACGGACTGTCGCTGTTGCCGCAGATCCGGGCGATCAAGGAACGGCCGATCGTCATCGTACTGACCGCACGCGACCAGGTGACCGACCGCATCCGCGGGCTCGATGCAGGCGCCGACGACTACCTGATCAAGCCCTACGACCCGGGCGAGCTGCTGGCGCGCCTGCGTGCGGTCGAACGCCGGCGCAGCGCGGACAGCACGCCGATCATCGATCTCGGGCAATTGCAGATCGACCTGGCACGCGAACTGGTGCGGCGCCGTGGCGTACCCGTCACGCTGACCCAGAAGGAATGGGCGCTGCTTCGCGTGATGGCGACACGGCCCGACCGCATCCACACGCGCGAGAACCTGCAGGACGCGCTCTACGGATTCGATGACGAGGCCGACAGCAACACGCTGGAAGTCTTCATCAGCCGGTTGCGCCGAAAGCTCGGCCGGGCGCACATCCAGACGCTGCGCGGGCTCGGCTACCGACTGGTACCGGCCGCGGCCGAGGACGACGAATGACGCGGACACGCACGCTGGCAGACCGGCTGACGCGCGCGCTGGTCCGCTGGGTCGGCGGCGTCTGGCTGCTGTGCGTCCTGGCGGTGGTCTGGTACGTGGATGGAGAGATCAACTACAACTTCGACAACGAGCTGGTCGAGGTGTCGCACCGGATGTTCGATATCGCACTCGACGAATTCGACCGGCGCGAGATGGATGCGCCCACGCCGCTGATCGCGCCCACACCGACCTTCGCCGATGCAGCCGTCTTCTTCCAGGTGGTCGATACCGCCAACGAGGTGGTGATGCGCTCGGCCGAAACGCCCGGCGACACGTTCGACGTCCCCCTGGCGCCCGGCTTCGCCAATGACGCGGCGTGGCGCATCTACACCGTGCGCCATCCGACGCGCGGCTTCTTCCTTCAAGTCGCTGACCCGCTGTCGGAACGGCAGAGTGCGCTCAACCGGACGCTGTTCGGTCTCATCATTCCGCTGGGCGCGGTACTGCCGGCCCTGGCGCTGCTGCTTCGACGCATCGCACGCAAGGAACTCGAAGTCCTGCAGGAACTGTCGTCCGAGATCGGTGAGCGCAACGGTACCGACCTGCGGCCGATCGCCCTGCCCGGCCTGCCGCAGGAGCTGCAGCTGGTCGGCGACCACGTCAACCGTTTGCTGGAGCGGCTGTCCCAGTCGCTGGACGTCGAACGCGCGCTGGCCGCGAATGCCGCGCACGAACTGCGCACGCCGCTGGCCGCCGCGCGCCTACGGCTGCAGACCGCACTGGAACACGAGTTGCGGCGCGAGGACGTCGAGGCCGCACTCAGCGCCCTGCGGACGTTGAGCCATCGGACGGAAAAGCTGCTGCAGCTGTCGCGTGCCGAGTCCGGCGCGTCGCTGTCGCGCGAACCGGTCGATCTGGTGCAGCTCGCGGCCACCGTCGCACAGGAGTTCTGGCAGGAGCCCCGCGCGCTCGATCGCCTGGACCTCAAGGTGCCCGAAAGCGAGGTGCCGCCCACCGCCCCGGGTGATTTCGATGCACTGGCCATCGCACTGCGCAACCTGATCGAGAACGCGCTGCACTACGCGGCCGGCAGCAGGGTCGAGCTCGAGGTGAGCGCGAACCGGCAACTGATCGTGCGGGACTTCGGCCCGGGCGTGGACGACGTCGAACTGCGCACGCTGGAGCTGCGCCACGTGCGCCACAGCTCAGAGCGCGCGGGCTACGGCCTCGGACTGTCGATCGTGTCGACCATCGTCGCCAAGCATCAGGCCCAGCTGTCGCTCACCTCGCCGCCGGCCGGCGCACGCACCGGCTTCGAAGCCCGCATCAGCCTGCCACAGGTTCAGGACGTCGCCGCCGCCTGAGGCGATACCAGCGCGCGCAGCCAGTCGGGCAGCGCCATCGCCTTCTGCTTCGGAAAGTCGACCCAGATCGTTGTGGCGCCGCCGGCTGCGCAGATCACTTCCGGCGTATCGGCAAGCGACATCGTCGCCCACGTCTCGAAGGTGGTCCGCGCCGGGTCGCTCACGTACATCCTCAGCAGCACGTCGCCCGGATATTCGATCTGCCGATAGAAATTGCAGAAGGCGTTGACGATCACCATGCCTTCGCCCTTCGGGTCGGGTTGGAAACCGATGGAACGCATCCAGTCGATGCGTGCGGTTTCCATGTAGCGGAAATAGCTGCCGTTGTTGAGGTGCCCCATCGCGTCCATGTCGCCCCAGCGGATGGGGATGCGCATTTCATGGACCAGCTTCTTGTCTTCGGGAATGTCGATTCTCATGATCGCTCCTGTCGTTCGGAAAGATGGGCGCCGGCTGTGCGCGCAGTTGACAGGTGCCGCTGGACGCGCCGCATAAAATGGCTCGCAAAACGCGGTGCCACGAGGTGCCGGGCCACTCCCATCATATCGACGAGAACCCCACATGACCCCTGACGAAATCCTTGCCCAGTTCGGTCCACGCGAAGCCATGGAGTACGACGTCGTCGTGGTCGGTGGCGGGCCCGCCGGGCTGTCGACCGCGATCCGGCTCAAGCAGCTCGCGGCAGCCAACGACAAGGAGATCTCGGTTGTCGTGCTCGAGAAGGGTTCCGAACCCGGCGCCCACATCCTGTCGGGCGCCATCATGGACCCGCGCGCACTCAATGAGCTGCTGCCCGACTGGAAGGAACTCGGAGCCCCACTGAACCAGCCCGTGACCGACGACGCAATGGTCTTTCTCGGCGAAAAGGGCAGCCTGCGCACGCCAAACGCCTTCCTGCCGGCCTGCTTCCAGAACCACGGCAACTACATCATCAGCCTGGGCGCCTTCACCAAGTGGCTCGCGCAGCAGGCCGAGAACCTCGGCGTCGAGATCTTCCCGGGCTTCCCGGCCGCCGAAGTGCTCTACAACGAAGATGGATCGGTGCGCGGCGTCGCGACCGGCAACATGGGCGTGGGCAAGGACGGCGAGCCGACCGAGAACTTCCAGCTCGGCATGGAGCTGCTGGGCAAGTACACCGTGTTCGCCGAAGGCGCACGCGGCCACCTGGGCCGACAGCTGATCGCGAAGTACAAGCTCGCGGAAGGCAAGGACCCGCAGACCTACGGCCTGGGCGTCAAGGAAGTCTGGGAAATCGACCCCAAGCGCCATCAGCCGGGCTTCGTGCTGCACACCGCCGGTTGGCCGATGAAGAGCGATACCTATGGCGGTGCGTTCCTGTATCACATGGAGGACAACAAGGTGACGATGGGCTTCATCACCGGCCTCGACTACAGCAACCCGTACCTGAGCCCGTTCGAGGAAATGCAGCGCTGGAAGCTGCACCCGAACATCCGCTGGTACCTGGAAGGCGACGAGTCGAAGGGCATCAAGCCTGCCAAGCGCATCGGCTACGGCGCGCGTGCCATCACGGCCGGTGGCCTGCTCTCGCTGCCCAAGACGGTGTTCCCGGGCGGTGCGCTGGTCGGCTGCGAGGCGGGCTATCTCAACGTGAGCCGCATCAAGGGCAGCCACGCCGCGATCAAGACCGGCATGCTGTGCGCCGAGGCCGCCTTCGACGCCGTGGTGGCCGGCCGCCAGCACGACGAACTCACGGCCTATCCCGCCGCGTTCGAGAAGAGCTGGCTCTACACCGAACTCAACAAGGCGCGCAACTTCAAGGCCTGGTTCAAGAAGGGCCTGGGCATCGCGACCTTCATGAACGGCATCGAGCAGTGGCTGCTCAAGGGCAACATTCCCTGGACCCTGCACCGCAACAAGCCCGACCACGAATACCTGAAGCCGGCAGCTGCATGCAAGCCCATCGTCTATCCGAAGCCGGACGGCAAGCTCACCTTCGACCGCCTCTCGAGCGTGTTCATCAGCAACACGAACCACGAGGAACAGCAACCCGCGCATCTGACGCTGAAGGACCCGACGGTTCCGGTGAACATCAACCTCGCGAAGTTCGCCGGCCCCGAGAGCCGCTACTGCCCCGCGGGCGTGTACGAGTTCGTAGGCACCGACGACGGCAAGCAGCGCCTGCAGATCAACGCGCAGAACTGCGTGCACTGCAAGACCTGCGACATCAAGGACCCGACGCAGAACATCGTCTGGGTCACGCCCGAAGGCGGCGGCGGCCCGAACTACGTGGACATGTGAGGCACTGCCTCACGAAATGCAAAGGGCGCCAGCACGGCGCCCTTTTTCATTTGCCGACCAGCTGCGTCAGCCGCTCGGCCTCGAAGCATTCGTCGAAGGCCGCATCACCCGGCACGCAGTCGCTGGCGCGGCCGGCCTGCGACGACAGTGTCTCGATCGCCTGCCAGAGCAGCGCGATCTGGTGCTCCTGCCCCTTGGCGCTGTCGATCAGGCCGCGCATCGCCTGCGACAGCGGATCGTCTTCCAGCGTGATGCCATAGGCCGAGAACTTGCGCTCCGACGAGGTGACGTCGGCACTGGCGCCAGTCTTTGACGGGATGATGCGTGCCGGAATGCCGACGGCGGTCGCGCCCGCCGGTACCGGCTTGATGACCACGGCGTTGCTGCCGATCTTGGCGCCATCGCCGACCTCGAAGCCGCCGAGCACCTTGGCGCCAGCGCTGACCACCACAT
>CAIQMJ010001118.1 GCA_903872875.1 uncultured Variovorax sp. | reverse complement strand
CACTCGAGCCCAGCACGATGCGGCTGAGCGCCTCGTTGCGCGCGACGCCCGTGATAACGAGACCGGCACCTTCAGCGTCGCATGCGGCGAGGATCGCATCCGTCACCGGACCCTGTGCGACGCGCGTGGCGAATGGCAAGTCATCGACGGTGAGTTCGGCGCGCAGGCGTCGCTCGACCTGCTGCATCACATCGCCGCGAGGCTGGGGCGCGGCAGCATCGGCGGAATATGCTCCGGCGGCGTAAAGCGTGGTTCCTGGCTCAATGACGGTCAACGCGACGAGGCGCGCCGCCCATTGCCGAGCCACGATCAGTGCGCGATCGGACGCGCGGTCGCAACGGCTGCTGAGGTCCGTCGCAAAGAGGATGGTGGCCGGCGCCTGGGGTGAGGCGGAGGCGGACGAGGGCATCGTACTGCTCCTTTCAGCGGGCGGCTTCGTCGTTCGGGGTGGGAGCGGGGCGGGCCGCGAGACTGAGTTCGGCGAACACGCCCCAGCGGCGCAGCAGTGCCTTCTCGACCTCCAGCACCACCATGGTCGCCAAGCCTATGCAGAGGATCACCACCGCCTCGGCGAAGGGTACGCCGCGGGTGTCGAACAGCGCCTGCATCCACGGCAGGTAGGTGAAGGCGAGCTGCGCCACCACCACCATCGAGATCGCCCCCAGCACAGCGGGCGTTCCGCGAGCGCCGCGCCAGGTGAACGAGCGCATGTGCAGGTAGCGCACGTTGAAGAGGTAGAAGATCTCCATCACGCATAGCACGTTAACCACCATCGTGCGCGCGAGTTCGGTGCCGAGGCCACGCCGGTCGGCCCAGCCCATCACCGCGAAGACGCCGGCGGTGAAAAGCACCGACACAAAGGCCACGCGCCAGAGCATGAAAGGCGACAGCAGCGGTGCCTGCGGGCTGCGCGGCCTGCGCTGCATCACGCCGGGTTCGGCGGGCTCGAAGGCCAGCACCAGCCCGAGCGTGATGGTGAGGATCATGTTGATCCACAGGATCTGCGGCGGCGTCATCGGCAGCGTGAGGCCCAAAATCAGCGCCACCACGATGGCGAGCACCTCGCCGCCGTTGGTCGGCAGCGTCCAGGCGATCACCTTGCGGATGTTGTCGTAGACCGTGCGACCCTCAGCCACGGCCGCGACGATCGATGCGAAGTTGTCGTCGGCCAGCACGATCTGCGCGGCTTCCTTGGCGGCGTCGGTGCCCTTGTTGCCCATGGCGATCCCGACGTCGGCCTGCTTGAGCGAAGGCGCGTCGTTCACGCCGTCGCCAGTCATTGCGACCACCTCGCCTTCGGCCTGGAGCGCGCGCACCACGCGCAGCTTGTGTTCGGGGTTGGTGCGGGCGAAAACGTGGGTGCGTTGCGCGAGCGCTCGCAGATCTGTATCGGAGGCGGCGTCGACGTCCTGCCCCGTCGCGACAACCGGCCGGGTGGCCAGCCCGAGCTGCGCGGCGATGGCCGCCGCAGTCGCGGCGTGGTCGCCGGTGATCATCTTGACTGCGATGCCGGCGCTGCGGCAGTCGGCCACGGCCGCCATCGCTTCGGCGCGCGGCGGATCGATGAAGCCGACGATGCCGAGAAAGACCAAGTCGCCGGCTGCGGAGAAGTCGAGCTGTGCAGGTGCGGCATCGAGGCGGCGCATGGCCAAGCCCAGCACCCGCTCGCCGGCCGATGCGGCTTCGGCGATGCGCTGCTGCCAGCGCTCGGGCTCGAGCGCCTGCACCGCGCCCGTCGCATCGAGCTGCCCGGCACTCATGGCCAGCACGCGTTCCGGCGCGCCCTTGACGAAGAGTTCCGCGCCGCCGTCGGCGCGGCCGTGGAGCGTCGCCATGAAACGGTGCTGCGCGTCGAAGGGGATCTCGTCGACGCGCGAATGGCCCGCGCGCAGCGCGCCGGGCTCGAGCCCGGCCTTCATCGCCAGGGCCACGAGCGCGCCCTCCATCGGATCGCCGTCGACTGCCCAGCCGTCCTGCGCCTGTCGCCGCAGCAGGGCATCGTTGCACAGCAGGCCGGCCTCGATCAGCCGGCGCGCGTCGGCCGGCAGGCCGTCGCTGCCTTCGGGCAGATCAAGCGCGCCGACCGGCGCATAGCCCGAGCCGCCCACGCCGATGCTCGCCGAATCGGTGACCACGCGGCGGACGGTCATCTCGTTGCGGGTCAACGTGCCGGTCTTGTCGGAGCAGATCACCGTGGTGGCGCCGAGCGTCTCCACCGCCGGCAACCGGCGCACGATGGCATGGCGCGCGGCCATGCGGCGCACTCCGATCGCCAGCGTGATCGTGATGACCGCCGGCAGCCCCTCGGGCACGAGCGACACCGCGATGGCCACTACCACCATCAGCGAATCGACCCAGTCCATGCCGCGCAGTCCGACGGTGTAGGCGAAGAGCAGCGCGGCGACGACGATCGACAGCACCGTGAAGCGCCGCCCGAACTGGTTGACCTGGCGCAGCAGCGGGGTGGTGAGCGACTGGACGGAGCCCAGCAGGCTGCTGATGCGGCCGAGCTCGGTGCTGCTGCCGGTGGCAACCACGAGCCCGAGGCCCTGGCCGGCAGCGACCAAGGTGCCGGAATAGACCATGCCTTCGCGATCGCCCAGCGCAGCCTTCGCGCCGACGGCGGATTCGGTCTTGACGCTTGCGACCGACTCGCCGGTGAGCACTGCCTCGTCCACCAGCAGGCCGCGGGCGCGCAGCAGGCGCAGGTCCGCCGGCACGCGGTCGCCGGCCTCGAGCACCACCACGTCGCCGGGCACCAGCGTGGAGACCGGTATCGCCTCGCGCTGACCCGCACGCAGCACCCGCGCGCTGGGCGCGAGCATGGCGTGCAGTGCACTCAAGGCTTGCTCGGCCTTGCCTTCCTGCACGAAGCCGACAATGGCGTTCACCGTGACTACGCCGACGATCACCGCCGCATCCACCCAATGCCCGAGCGCGCCGGCCAGCAGCGCTGCGCCGAGCAGGAAGAGAATGAGCGCGTTGTTGAACTGCAGAAGAAAGCGCAGCAGCGCGGGCGTGCGTGGCGGCGCAGGCAGCTCATTGGCGCCATGGATGCCGAGGCGGCGCAAAGCATCTGCGGGAGACAGGCCTTCGCGCTCGGCGCCCAGGTGTTGCAGCGCGGCCTCTGCGGTCATGGCATGCCAGCCATCGGTCGAAGCGATAACGCGCGCAGCGGCCTGATCAAGGGGCGAGACAGAGGTCATGGCCTCAAATAAAGCACAGCCCGGGCCCTTAATGCGGGAATACATCGATGCATACTGGGGTGATTGGCCGTTCGATTGAGTCTGGGTTGATCTGTGTCAAACCCGAGGCCGGTGCTGGCCCCCTCGACACGGCACCGGGAGTCGGTACAGCTGCTCCTGCCAATCAGCTTGCGTGCGCTTTGGATCGCCGCGGGGCGATTGATGAAGCCGCTGGAGTCGCCTTCAAAGATCTTCGGTGCCGAACCCTTTATCGCCGAGGACGATGACT
>CAIQMJ010001117.1 GCA_903872875.1 uncultured Variovorax sp. | reverse complement strand
TGCCGATCGCTTCGGAGCTGCTGAAGAGCCACAGCGCCTGCCCGGCAGCGCCTTCGCCGGCCAGATGACGACCGGCCTCATCGAGCGGCGGCGGGAGCCGCCGATAGGCGACCACCGTGTCGACCTGGCCCTCTGCGGCCGAGATCTCGCGGGCCAGCCAGTCGCGCCCCGACGGCCGACCCTCGGCATCGCCGCCGCGCACGACGAGCACGCGCATGCCCGGTCGCACCTGCGAACGTACGTGCGACCAGAGCGCCTCGGAGTCGAACTGCGCCGCATCCTCCGCCGGCATGTCGATCGTTTCGGCCGCGATGCCGGCCTGGCGCAGTGCGCGCGCCGTGCCCGGGCCGGTCGCCCAGCAACGCAGGGACGCCGGCGCGGCCACCGTTCCATCGAAGAAATGCACCACGGCGGCGGCACTCACGAACATCAGCGCCCCATAGTCGCGCAGGCGGCTGCGTGACTGCCGCAGCGCATTCGCGTCGCTCGCCGGTTCGATGCGGATCAGCGGCAGAGACACGGCGTCGAGGCCGGCCGCGCGCAGCGCATCGACCCAGCGTGCCGACTCCTGTGCAGGCCGTGTGACGATCACCTGCCGCGTGGTCATCTAGTGTGCGCCGGCCTCACGCAACCGCTGCGCCGCACGTTCACCAAGCGCCTCGGCGGCAGCGAAATCATCCGCGCGATCCGTGCAGTCGATGCGCAGGAGCGCGGAGCCACCCTCCGGGTCGCCCCAGGCCGCGTCGACGCGCAACACACCGTCGGTCTGCCAGCGCGCATGCGCCGCGAGCGGCATCGAGCAACTGCCGCCCATCGCACGGCTGACCGCGCGTTCTGCCGTCGCAGCCAGCCAGTCGGTGGCATGCGCGAGAGGCGCCAGCAGGTCGATCAGGTCCTGTCGATCGGCACGCACCTCGATGCCGAGCGCGCCCTGCCCTGCAGCGGGCAGCATCGTGTCGGGATCGAAGGCCACGCGGATGCGGTTTTCAAGCCCGAGCCGCTTGAGGCCTGCAGCAGCCAGCACGATCGCGTCGTAGTGGCCCTCGTCGAGCTTGCGCAGTCGCGTATCGAGGTTGCCGCGCAGCGGCTCGATACGCAGGTCGGGCCGCAGTGCGCGCAGCAGCGCGACGCGGCGCAGGCTCGAGGTGCCGACCACCGCGCCCTGTGGCAAGGCGCCGAGCGATTCGTACACGGGCGACACCAGCGCGTCGCGCGGATCCTCGCGTTCCAGCACGCAGGCGAGCGTGAAGCCTGCTGGCAACTCCATCGGCACGTCCTTGAGGGAGTGCACCGCGATGTCGGCGCGCCCCTCTTCGATCGCGAGTTCGAGTTCCTTCACGAACAGGCCCTTTCCGCCGACCTTGCTGAGGGTGCGGTCGAGGATCTGGTCGCCGCGGGTAGTCATGCCCAGCAGGCTGACCGTGTGGCCTCTTTCTTGCAGCAGCGCCTTCACATGCTCGGCTTGCCAGAGGGCCAGGCGGCTTTCCCGCGTGGCGATCACGATGTTGCTCAAGGCCGTTTTCCAGTGTGACTAAAACCCTCGGGATGCTAGCATGTTGCGCCGCAGCAACGCTGTGGGCGCATCCCCAACGAGAGAGGAGAAACCGCGAATGACGACAGCGAAGAAGATCAAGACAACGACGCCGGCATCCAAGCGAGCCCGCAGCGAAGACCAGCCCCTCATCGACGACATCCGGCTGCTGGGCCGCATCCTCGGCGACGTGATCCGCGAACAGGAGGGCGAAGATACCTACGCGCTCGTCGAGAAAGTCCGCACGCTCTCGGTGGCGTTCCGGCGCGATGCCGACCACGCCGCCGATCGTGCGCTCAAGACGCTGCTGAAGGGGCTCAGCGCCAATGAAACGGTGCGCGTCATCCGTGCCTTCACCTACTTCAGCCACCTGGCCAACCTGGCCGAGGACCGCCACCAGATCCGCCGCCGCACCGAGGCCGACCGCGCCGGCGACAGCGCCGACGGCAGCCTGCAGACCGCGCTTGCGCGCATCCGCAAGGCCGGCGTATCGCCCGAGGCGGTGATCGAATCGCTCGCACACAGCTACGTGTCACCGGTGCTTACCGCGCACCCGACCGAGGTGCAGCGCAAGAGCATCCTGGACGCCGAGCGCGCCATCGCGCAGTTGCTCACGGCGCGCGACGAGATCAAGCAGCACCAGTTGGCCTTCGCCGGCAAGAAGGACGCGCTCACGCCGATCGAATATGCGGCCAACGAGACGCAGATGCGCACCCGCGTCACGCAGCTCTGGCAGACGCGGCTGCTGCGCTTCTCCAAGCTCACCGTGGCCGACGAGGTCGAGAACGCGCTGAGCTATTACGAGGCGACCTTCCTGCGCGAGATCCCGCGCGTCTATGCAGAACTCGAACGCGAGCTGGGCCGTGGCCACATCGCGCCGTTCCTGCGCATGGGCCAGTGGATCGGCGGCGACCGCGACGGCAATCCGAACGTCACGGCCGACACGCTCGAATACGCGCTGCGCCGCCAGTCCGAACTGGTGCTGCGCCACTACCTGACCGAGGTGCATTACCTCGGCGGCGAGCTCTCTCTGTCGGCCACGCTGGTCGACGTGTCGGTCGAGATGCAGGCACTGGCCGAGAGCTCGCCCGACCAGAACGAGCATCGCCACGACGAACCCTATCGCCGCGCGCTGACCGGTGTGTATTCGCGACTTGCCGCGACGCTGCGCGAGCTGACCGGCGGCGAGGCCGCGCGCCACGCGGTCGCACCGCAGAACCCGTACGCCAGGGCCGAGGACTTTCTGGCCGATCTGCGTACCGTCGAGGAGTCGCTGATCGACAAGCACGGCGCGGCGCTGGTCGCGCATCGGCTCGGGCCGCTGATCCGCGCGGTCGAGGTGTTCGGATTCCATCTGGCCACGGTCGATCTGCGCCAGAGTTCCGACAAGCACGAAGCCGTGGTGGCCGACCTCCTGGCGCAGGCACGCATCGAGTCCGACTACGCCGCGCTGGCCGAAGGCGCCAAGCAGACGCTGCTGCTGCGCCTGCTGGATGATGCGCGGCCGCTGCGCATTCCCGATGCCGAATACACCGCACTGACGAAGAGCGAGCTCGCGATCTTCGCGGCCGCGCGCCGCGCCCGCTCGCGCTACGGTGTGGCTGCGATCCGCCACTACATCATCAGCCACACCGAGACGGTGAGCGATCTGCTGGAGGCGCTGTTGCTGCAGAAGGAGGTCGGCCTGCTGCGCGGCACGCTGACCGAAGCAGGCGCCGGCGCCGCCGTGTGCGACCTGATCGTCGTCCCGCTGTTCGAGACCATCGCAGACCTGCGCAACGCGGCACCGAGCATGCGCGAGTTCTATTCGCTGCCCGGCATCCAGGCGTTGATCCAGCGCTCCGGTTCGCTGCAGGACGTGATGCTCGGCTACAGCGACAGCAACAAGGACGGCGGCATCTTCACCAGCAACTGGGAGCTGTACCGCACGGGGACCGCGCTGGTGGCGCTGTTCGACGAGCTGAACGCGCAATCGAAGGCGGCGCCGATCCGGTTGCGCATGTTCCATGGCCGCGGAGGCACGGTCGGCCGTGGCGGTGGCCCGAGCTACCAGGCGATCCTCGCGCAACCGCCCGGTACGGTACGCGGCCAGATCCGCCTGACCGAACAGGGCGAAGTGATCGGCTCGAAGTACGCCAACCGCGAGATCGGCCGGCGCAACCTCGAAACGCTGGTCGCGGCCACGCTCGAGGCCACGCTGCTGCCCGGCGGCAAGGCGGCACCGACGAACTTCCTGTCGACCGCGGAGGAACTCTCGGTAGCGAGCATGGGCGCCTACCGCAAGCTGGTCTACGAGACACCGGGCTTCGGCGAGTACTTCTTCAGCGCCACGCCGATCCGCGAGATCGCCGAACTCAACATCGGCTCGCGACCGGCCTCGCGCAATCCGAGCCACAAGATCGAGGACCTGCGTGCCGTGCCCTGGAGCTTCAGCTGGGGCCAGTGCCGGCTCACGCTGCCGGGCTGGTACGGCTTCGGCTCCGCGATCGAGCACTTCGTCGCTGGCGGCGCCAATGCGACCGCACGCAAGGAACGCATGGCGCTGCTGCAGCGCATGTACCAGCAATGGCCGTTCTTCCGCACGCTGCTGTCGAACATGGACATGGTGCTGGCCAAGAGCGATCTTGCGCTGGCGTCACGCTACGCGGAGCTCGTGGGCGACCGCAAACTGCGCCAGAAGGTGTTCGGCATGATCGACAGCGAATGGCATCGCACGTCCGACGCGCTGACCGCGATCACCGGCGCGAAGCAACGGCTGGAGGGCAATGCCGAACTGCAGCGCTCTGTGCGGCACCGATTCCCGTACATCGATCCGCTGCACCACCTGCAGGTCGAACTGATGCGCCGCTATCGTGCGGGCGAAGGCGGCGAGCGGCTGCAGCGCGGCATCCACATCTCGATCAACGGCGTGGCGGCCGGCCTGCGCAATACCGGCTGATAGCGCGACGCTCCGGCACCGACCGGAGCGTCGTCAATCGCCCAGCAGTTCACCGATCGGCTGCAGGTCTTCCACGCGGTCGCAGATCGCCTTCACGACCATCATGATCGGGATGCCGAGCAGCAGGCCCCAGACGCCCCAGAGCCAGCCCCAGAAGATCACGCCGACGAACACCGCCACCGGGTTCATGCGGCTGCTGCGGCTCGTCAACCAGGGCGTGAGCAGGTTGCCGATGAGGGTATGGATGAGCAACGAACTTCCCCCGACCAGCAAGGCCATCTCGATGGTGCTGAACTGAAGGAAGGCCATCAGCGCCGACGCACCCATCACGATGATCGAACCCACATACGGGATCAGGTTGGTCACCGCCGCGAGGATGCCCCAGACGGCCGCGTTCTCCAGACCGATGATCCAGAACGCGAGCCCGGTGGCGACGCCGACCATCGCGCTGGTGAGTATCTGCACGAGCAGGTAGCGCTCGATGTGGCCGGTGATGTCGTCCAGCACATGCACCGTGATCTTTTTCTTCTGCAGGCTGCTGCCCGTGATCTTCACGAGCTTGCGGCGGAACGTGTTACCCGAACACAGCGCGAAGAAGGTCAGGAAGGCCACGAGCGTCAACTGTCCGGCGGCGGCCATCAGGCCGACGGTGCCGCTCCAGAGATAGTCGCGCACGTTGAACGGTGGCCGCTCGATCACGACCCGCGTGACGCCACGCCGCGGCGCCAGCGGCGAACCTGCCTGGGCAGCCTGCTCCAGCTGTGCCGCGGCCTTCTGAACGGTGTCGAGTGCGCTCGTGTTGTCGCTGGAGCCGGCGCGTGCAGCCAGACGCAGTTTCTGCGCCGCCACCGGCAGGGAATCGAGCAGTTGCGAGGCGCTGCCCGAGAGCGAGTAGCCCGTCCAGCCGAAGACGCCACCGATGCTAAGCAGGATCAGCGCGGCGCCAAGCCAGCGCGGAAGCCGCCAGCGCTCGAGCCGATCGACGGCGGGCGACAGTGCGTAGGTGAGGATCAGACTCAGCATGAGCGGAATGAACACGGCCGCAGCCCAGCGCAGTGCAACGATGCTGGCGAGCACGGAGAGCACCACGAGTGCAGCGCTGCGGATATCGACCGGCATGTGCAGCAGTACACGGTCCCGCTCCGCATGGATGTCGCGCTGCGGTGCGGCCGAGCCGTCACCGGCAGGCAACGACGGATCGGCGACTGGCGGCGCGCCGGACGGCTGTTCCATCGCATCGACCGGTGCGCCCGCTGCGGCGACCTTGGACTCGTCCGTCATCTCATGCCTCCTTGAGTGCTTGCCGCACGCGCGCCAATTGCCGCCGCGACACCGCGACGAGCTCGGAAATGCCGTCGACCCGCAGTGCCCAGCCGGCATCGTCGTCGTCACGGACCAATGCGCGGATCGCGGCCTGCGCCACCAGCGCGTTGCGGTGCGCCCGCACGAAGCGCCCTGGGTACAGGCGCTCCAGCATGCTCAGCGAGCCCTCGAACAGGTGCTCGTGCGTGGCGGTGCGCACAGTGAGATATTTGTCTTCGGACTTCAGGTAGAGCACGTCGGCCAGCGGCACGCGTTCGGACCGGCCGCGCGCCTGGATCAGCAACGCATCGCGCGGCCCGGCGCCCGGAGATTCGCCATCCGCGGCCGGTGGCATCTGGCGACCCTGCAGGTGGCGCACGGTCTTCTGCAGTGCCTGCTGCAGTCGCTCTGCGCGGACCGGCTTGGTGAGGTAGTCGACGGCGTCCAATTCGAAGGCCGCCACCGCGTGAAAGGGATGGCCCGTGACGAACACCACGGCCGGTGCATCCGGCTGGCTACGCAACTGGCGCGCCAGCGCGACACCATCGCCCTCCGGCATGCCGATGTCGAGCAGCAGCAGATCGGCGGGACGCTGCGCGAGCTGCTGCAGCGCGTCGCTGGCCTCGGCGGCTTCGGCGATCACGGGCGGTGCCGGTAGTACACAGCGTTCGATCAAGTGGCGCATGTGAGCACGCGCCAGCACTTCATCGTCGACGATCAGGATGCGCAGGCTCATGCGCGCTCCGTGCGAATGGAAAGAGTCATCGAGGGTGCGGCCGATAAAATCGGCGGATTGCGCTTCACTGAAACATTGGGTTACCAGCCCATTATTGCCTCCACGAGGCTTCCCATGACCCAAAACCAACTCGACAAGAAATCCGAAGCCTGGTCTGCCCTGTTCTCCGAACCGATGAGCGACCTCGTCAAGCGCTACACCGCCAGCGTCTTCTTCGACAAGCGGCTGTGGCAGGCAGACATCGAGGGTTCGCTGGCGCATGCCGGCATGCTCGCGGCCCGCGGCATCATCGGCGCGCAGGACCACGCCGCGATCCAGGGCGGGATGAAGCAGATTCGCGATGAAATCGAGGCCGGCAGCTTCGACTGGAAGCTCGATCTGGAAGACGTCCACCTGAACATCGAGGCCCGCCTCACGCAACTGGTCGGCGACGCCGGCAAGCGCCTGCACACCGGCCGCAGCCGCAACGACCAGGTCGCGACCGATGTGCGCCTGTGGCTGCGCAGCGAGATCGATCTGATCGGCGGCCTGCTGGTCGACCTGCAGAAGGCCCTGGTCGACATCGCCGAGAAAAACGTCGAGGTGATCCTGCCGGGCTTCACCCATCTGCAGGTGGCGCAGCCGGTGAGCTTCGGCCATCACATGCTGGCCTATGTCGAGATGTTCGCGCGCGACGCGGAACGGCTCCTGGATGTGCGCAAGCGCGTGAACCGCCTGCCGCTGGGCGCGGCTGCGCTGGCCGGCACCAGCTATCCGCTGGACCGCGAAATGGTCGCCGCCACCCTGGGCATGGAGGGCGTGTGCCAGAACAGCCTGGATGCGGTAAGCGACCGCGACTTCGCGATCGAATTCACCGCCGCGGCCTCGCTGGCGATGATCCACATCAGCCGCCTGAGCGAGGAACTGGTGCTCTGGATGAGCCAGAGCTTCGGATTCATCGACATCGCCGACCGCTTCTGCACCGGCTCGTCGATCATGCCGCAGAAGAAGAACCCCGACGTGCCCGAACTGGCGCGCGGCAAGACCGGCCGCGTGGTCGGCCACCTGATGGGCCTGATCACCCTGATGAAGGGCCAGCCCCTGGCCTACAACAAGGACAACCAGGAAGACAAGGAGCCGCTGTTCGACACCGTCGACACGCTCAAGGACACGCTGCGGATCTTCGCGGAGATGGTCGGCGGCATCACGGTCAAACCCGAGGCGATGGAGAAAGCCGCCCTGCGCGGCTACGCCACCGCTACCGATCTGGCCGACTACCTCGTGAAGAAGGGCCTGCCCTTCCGCGACGCGCACGAGACCGTCGCGCACGCGGTCAAGGCCGCGATCTCGCACCAGGTCGACCTGTCGGAACTGCCGCTGGCCGTGCTGCAGCAGTTCAATCCGACGATCGAGAAGGACGTGTACGACGTGCTGAGCCTGCGCGGCTCGTTGAACGCGCGCAACACGCTGGGCGGCACCGCGCCGGCACAGGTCCGGGCCCAGGTGGCGCGTCACCGCGGCCGGCTGGCCTGAGGCGCTCAACCCTTCGGGCATAAAAAAGCGGGCGCCGCAGCGCCCGCTTGAAAGCGGCCGGCATCCGTGGCGATGCGCGGCCCACCGAGGAGAACCAGTTCGGCCCGACGGCTGGCCCGCACGTCGGGCGGCAGCCGCATTGATTCGAATACGCAGGCACCCCGCCGTTGGATTCAACAACGCGCGCGGCCCGATGTCCAGACCCCCTGCCCGTGCATCTGAATCCAGCCAAGGCACTTTCCCGTATAGGAGGGATGCCGTTCGATGTTCCACAATCCGTGCATGACCGCACCCAGCCCCGATGCCGAACTGATGGCGCTGATCGATCGCGTCGGCCAGCGCGACGAAACCGCCCTCCGGCTCCTTTACGAGCGCTGCTCTCCCAAGCTGTTCGGGCTTGCGCTGCGGGTGGTGCGGCAGAACGAATGGGCCGAGGACGTGCTGCAGGAGGCCTTCATGACGATCTGGCGGGTGGCCGGCGACTACCGCGCCTCGCTCAGCCCGCCGATGGCCTGGATGGGGCTGATCGTGCGCAGCCGGGCACTCGACCTGCTGCGCAAGCGAACGGCCGACCGTGCCAACGTGACGCAGGAATTCGACGAATTGATGGCCGACACGCTCGAATCCGACGCCGCGAACCCGATGGACACCGCGGACGCCAGCGAGCAGGCCTGGGCGCTGCACCAATGCCTGCAGCAACTGGAGGGCCGTCAGCGCGAGGTCGTGAGCCTCGCCTACCTGCGCGACCTGAGCCATGGCGAGCTGTCCGAGCAGCTCAAGCTGCCGCTGGGCACCGTCAAGACCTGGATCCGACGTGGCCTCGAGAAGCTGCGCCTCTGCATGAACCGATTCGCGTGAGGGCTGCCGCATGAACCTGTCCGCCCAATCCCCCCTGCTCGAGTTGCTGGCCGCCAGTTATGCGCTCGGCACGCTGCGCGGCGGCGCCCGGCGCCGCTTCGAAGCCATCGCCCGCGAACAGGCGCCGGTGCGCGCCGCCGCACTGGTCTGGCAGAGCCGCCTGTCCAGCATGGCCGAACTGCAGCAGCCGGTGGTGCCCGACGCCGCCGTCTGGACGCGCATCCGCAACATGATCGACGCCGAACAGGCACGGCAGGCGCTCGAACGCCAGCGCGCCGCCGCCACACCAACCGCTGCATCGCGTCCGGCATCGGGTGGCTGGCTGCGCAGCCTGGCGCTGTGGCGCGGCGCAGCGATGGCGGGTGCGCTCGCCACGGTCTGTGCGATCGGTGTCGGCCTGAATCTGAACAACCAGTTGCAGAACGCACCGACCGTGCAATATGTGGCGGTGCTGTCCGACGATCAGGCCGCGGCGTCGATGCTGGTCACCTTCGATCCGAAGAAGAAGCAGTTGGTCCTCCAGCGGGTCGGCGGATTCAGCGAAGGCAACGACAAGTCGCTGCAACTCTGGGCGCTGCCGCCGGGCGGCGCACCGCGCTCGCTCGGCGTGCTCGGCCGCGAGCCGGCGCTCAAGCTGACGGCGCAGGAATCCGACGTGCACGCCGTGCCTGCGCTGGCCATCAGCCTCGAACCCCGGGGCGGCGTGCCGAGCGAGCGCGGCCCGACAGGTCCGGTGCTCTTCAAGGGGGCACTGATCGAGAAAATGCTCTGACCGGCATTTTTTCTTCACAATTCGAAGCATTTCAACGGGAACCGGTCAACGCCGGGCGGTCGAAGTGTGTTTTGTTCGGATGAAGTCGCTCCACGCATTGAAGCGCGCCTCGATCGCGCTGTCACTCGCCATCGGCGCCGCAGCAGGGCTGCAGGCACAGGTCGTCCGTGTGGAGCCGCCCACGGTCGCGCGCTCGCCGGAATACGTTGCAGCCCTGACTCGGTGGCAGAGTTCCTTTTCGGCGTTCTCCGAAGCCGACAAGCAGAAACCGCCCGGCACCGACGGCGTGCTGTTCGTCGGCAGCTCCACGATCCGCTTCTGGGCGCACATGGCGCAGGATTTCCGCGACATTCCACTGGTCATCAACCGCGGCTTCGGCGGCTCCACCATGGCCGACTGCAGCCTGTTCGCGGGCGATCTCGTGGTGCGCTACAAGCCGCGCCAGGTCCTGGTGTATGCGGGCGACAACGACCTCGCGGAAGGCCGCACGCCGCTGCAGGTGCTGGAAAGCTTCGCGAATTTCGCGAACACGGTGCGCGCCGAGCTGCCGAACACGCGCATCAGCTACATCTCGATCAAGCCCAGCCCTTCGCGTGAAGCGCTGCTGCCCAAGATCCGCGAAACCAACAACATCATCTCGGCCTACCTGCGCACGCTCTCCAACAGCGAATACATCGACATCTACACGCCGATGATCGGTCAGGATGACCGGCCGCGCAGCGAGCTGTTCCTGGCCGACCGGCTGCACATGAACGAGGCCGGCTACAAGCTCTGGCAGTCGGTGATCGCCTCGCACCTGCCGGCAGCGGTGGTGCTGCCGCAGGCCACGGCCTCCGTGGTGGTGCCGCCGGCCGCGCCACGCTGAAGCCGGCGCGGCGCGCAGTTCACCGGAGAGCAGCCGGCAACCCGGATCAGCGATCCGCGGCGTCCTTGCGGCGGCCGGTCCACCACAGTGCCAGGCGCGCCACGCCATAGAGCCAGACGAACACCGCCACCAGCAGCAGACCATCACCCCACCAAGGCCGCACCGTGTGGCTGTCGCCGTAAAACGCCAGCACGAGCAGCACCGCGACCAGTTGCGCGCAGAACACCGGCAGCGACGCCGAGCCCATGGCTTCGAGCCAATGCATGCGCGGCAGCAGGCGCGCGAGCCACGGGCCGAAGCGGATCGCCAGAACGCCCAGGGCAACCAGGTCCAGGATGCGCAGCGGCCCGAGCTGCCACTTGTCGAACAGCAGGTTCAGCCGGTCGTCCCCACCAAAGGGCGCCTGGCCATTCGCACCGTTGTCGTGCCGCCACCAGAGGAAATAGAGCGCAATTGCCGTGGCCGCCGCGAGCAGCCAACGCGGGAAATGCAGTGGCGTCGCGTCGGGCGCATTGCGGCTCGCGCCAAGCCAGAGTCCCGAGAGCCAGAGAAACTGCCAGGCGAAGGCGTTGAATGCGCCGAGCTCGTTGAAGGGCACTGCAAGCCCGAGCCAGCGCACTGCGAGACCATGCACCCACTCGCTCAGCCCGAATTGCGCCAGCGCCCAGAGCGCCACGCTGGCCAGCATGATCAGCGACCAGCCATGGCGCAACGCGAAGCCCAGCACCCAGGGGCTCATCAGCATGAAGAAGATGTACATCGGCAGGATGTCCAGCAGCGGCGGC
>CAIQMJ010001116.1 GCA_903872875.1 uncultured Variovorax sp. | reverse complement strand
GGATCGATCCGCGTGCCGGCCTCGCTGTGCGGGATCTTCGGGCTCAAGCCGACCTTCGGCCGGCTGCCGCGCACCGGCAGCTATCCGTTCATCTCCAGCCTCGACCACCTCGGGCCGTTCGCACGTTCGGCGCGCGACCTGGCGCTCGCCTACGACGCGATGCAGGGCCCCGAGACCGGCGATGCGCGCGACCCCGGCTGCGCACAGCGCGCGGTCGAACTCACCATGCCGCAGCTCACGCACGGACTGGGCGGCCTGCGCATCGGCGTGCTCGGCGGCTACTTCCGCGAGCGCGCGATGCCCGAGGCGCTGAGCGCGGTCGACCGCGTGGCCGAGGCGCTGGGTGCGCATCGCACGGCGGAACTGCCGATGGTCGAGGCCGGCCGCGCAGCCGCGTTCCTGATCACCAACTCGGAAGGCGCCGCGCTGCATCTGCCCGATCTGCGGCGCCGTCCGCAGGACTTCGAGCCGCTCTCGCGCGACCGCTTCCTGGCCGGCGCGCTGATCCCGGCCGCCTGGGTCGCGCGTGCGCAGCGCGTGCGCCGGCTCTACGCCGAGCAGGCCGCGAAGGTGTTCGAGCGTTTCGACATCCTGCTGGCGCCGGCAACGCCCTGCGCCGCCACGCCGATCGGCGCCGAATGGTTCGAGATCAACGGGCAGCGCCTGCCGGTGCGGCCGAACATGGGCGTGCTCACGCAACCCATTTCGTGCATCGGGTTGCCGGTGTGCGCGGTGCCGGTGTGGGGCGCGCATCCGAGCCTGCCGGTCGGTGTGCAGGTGATCGCGGCGCCGTGGCGCGAAGACCTTGTGCTGCGCGTCGCCGCAACGCTCGAAGCCGCTGGCGTGGTGCAAGCGCCGGTCGCGGCACTGAAATGACACGCAAGGACGCCATGGAAAACGCGATCAACCTGCCCGATGTGCTGGCCGAGGTCAGTGCCGTCTTCGCGCGCTATGAGGACGCGCTGGTGAACAACAAGGTCGACGTGCTCGACGAACTGTTCTGGGACAGCCCGCACACGCTGCGCTACGGCGCCGGCGAGAACCTCTACGGCTACGGCGAGATCCAGGCCTTTCGCGCGAGCCGCCCCGCACAAGGGCTGGCGCGCACGCTGATCCGCACCGTCATCACCACCTACGGCCGCGACTTCGCGACCGCCAGCTGCGAGTTCCAGCGCGAAGGCAGCGCCAAAACGGGGCGCCAGAGCCAGACCTGGATGCGCACTGCACAGGGCTGGCGCGTGGTGGCCGCGCACGTGAGCCTGCTGGGCTGATTCGCGCGGGCACGCTTCGTGCGTACAAACTTGTATCCAAGACGGTGTGCGCACCAGATCAGGCGCGTGGCCCGGCTGAAGGTTTGTCTTTCCTCAACTGTTGTCCTCTTTCATTCTTCGGAGCGTCCCATGAGCCAGATCAATCGCCGTGATTCCCTCAAGTCCATTGCCGCCCTGGGTGCCGCCGGCACGCTGGGTGGCTGGAGCGCCCTGGCCCAGGCGCAGAAGCCGCTGACCATCGGCGTGATCTACGTCGGTCCGCGCGACGACTACGGCTACAACCAGGCGCACGCGCAGGCCGCTGCGGAAGTGAAGAAGATGCCCGGCCTGAAGGTGGTCGAGGAAGAGAACGTGCCCGAGACCGCGGCCGTTCAGAAGACCATGACCGGCATGATCCAGCAGGACGGCGCCAAGCTGCTGTTCCCGACCTCCTTCGGCTACTTCGATCCGCACCTGCTGGCGATGGCCGCCAAGTACCCCGACGTGCGCTTCTCGCATTGCGGCGGCATGTGGACCGAAGGCAAGCACCCGAAGAACGCGGGCAGCTTCTTCGGCTACATCGACGAATGCCAGTACCTGAACGGCGTGATCGCCGGCCACATGACGAAGAGCAACAAGATCGCCTTCGTCGCGGCCAAGCCGATCCCGCAGGTGCTGCGCAACATCAACGCCTTCACGCTCGGTGCGCGCTCGGTCAAGCCCGGCATCACCTGCAGCGTGATCTTCACCGGCGACTGGTCGATGGCCGTGAAGGAGGCCGAGGCCACCAACAGCCTGGCCGACCAGGGCTGCGACGTGTTCACGATGCACGTGGACGGCCCGAAGGTGATCGTCGAGACCGCGGCCAAGCGCGGCAAGATGGTCTGCGGCTACCACGCGAGCCAGGCCAAGCTGGCACCGCAGGCCTACCTGACGGGCGCCGAGTGGAACTGGCTCACCGCCTACAAGACCATCATCGAAGCGGCGCAGACCGGCAAGCCGCACCCCAATTTCCTGCGTGGCGGCCTGAAGGAAGGCTACGTGAAGATGTCGGCCTACGGCCCGGCCGTGACCGACGCCGCCAAGAAACAGGCCGACGACATCAAGGCCAAGATGATCGCGGGCAGCTTCGACATCTTCAAGGACGGCATCAAGGACAACAAGGGCGCGGTCGTCGTGCCCGCAGGCAAGACGCTCAAGCAGACCGACCTCGAGCTCGAGAAGATGAACTATCTGGTCGAAGGCGTCAACGGCAGCATCTGATCGAACCGCCATGCGCGCCGCGATGAAGGAAATCGCCCTGCCGGCGTTCGCCATTGCGGCGGCGCTGCTGCTGTTCGGGCTGATGGTCTGGTTCGCCGGGGTCGACCCGGTGGACGTGTGGGTGACGCTCTTCATGGGCGCCTTCGGCGACTGGTTCTCCTGGCAGAACACGCTGCAACGCGCGGCGCCGTTGATGCTCACCGCGCTGTGCGTGGCCATTCCGGCGCGCGCCGGGCTGGTCATCATCGGCGGCGAGGGCTCGGTCGTGCTGGGCGGGCTGGCCTGCGCCGCGCTGCCCTACACGGTGCCGCTGCCGGGCAACGTGCTGGGCACGGTGCTGGTGTGCATCGCGGGTGCCGTCGCGGGCGGGCTCTGGATCATGCTGGCCGGCTGGCTGCGCCAGTACCGCGGCATCAACGAGACCATCAGCAGCCTGCTGCTGGCCTACATCGCGATCGGCATCTTCAAGCACCTGGTCGAAGGTCCGCTGCGCGACCCGGCGAGCCTGAACAAGCCGTCGACGCGTCCGCTGCCCGACGGGTTGCTGATCGGCGGCATGGCCGGCTCCGACGTGCACTGGGGCCTGGCGATCGGCGTCGTCGCCTGCCTCGCGCTGGGCTGGTGGCTGCGTGCCACCGCCTCGGGCTTCTCGATCCGTGTGGTCGGCGGCAATCCGCGCACCGCGCAACTGGTCGGCCTGCCGGCCACGCGGCTGATCCTGGCGGCCTGCGGCGTGGGCGGCGCCTGCGCCGGCGTGGCCGGTGCGGTCGAGGTTGCGGCGGTGCACACCAATGCCAATGCGTCGATCATCGCGGGCTATGGCTACGCGGGCATCCTGGTGTCGTTCATCGCGCGCCACAACCCGATCGCGATCATCCCGGTGGCCATCCTGTTCGGCGGCTTCGGCGCGGCCGGCAGCCTGCTGCAGCGGCGTCTCGGCCTGCCCGATGCGTCGGTGCTGGTGCTCCAGGGCATGGCCTTCGTGCTGATCCTCGCGAGCGAAGGGCTGCG
>CAIQMJ010001115.1 GCA_903872875.1 uncultured Variovorax sp. | reverse complement strand
GTGCGCGTCGCAGGCCCGGCCACCTCGCTCAGGTCGAAATCGAGAAAACTGGAGTCACCGATCGACGGCAGCCGCGAAGGCGATGCCGTCTGTCCCGAGGTCGCCAACCCGGAGACTGGCGTGTCATGGAATGGTGTCGCTGGCAGCATGGCGACCGGATGTTGCGCAGGCTCATCGTCATCAAGGCCCAGATCGAAATCGAACGGTGCGACCGTCGGCCTGGCTGGTGGCGCGAGCGCGTACGCCGATTCCGCGGCGGCCGTCGCCGTGCCGAATGCCGCTGCCGCGTCTGGGACAGCCGTGCCTGTCCGTGCGCCATTGGCCGTGTCGGTGGACAGTGGGATCTCGCCGTCGTACAGCGGGTTGCCTGGGTCGAGTTCCCGGCCCGTCTCGGCGGTGCGCTGCCAATCGGGGCCGATGCCGTTGGTGAGCTTGCGAAGTTCCATGGCGAGCGTCTCGTAAGCACGGAGGTCGCGGCGCTTCGCATGGATATCCAGCAGCTTCAGGTGGATCGCCAGGCGATCCGGATTCATGCGCAGTGCCTCCCGCAGGATTTCCTCAGCCTGCTGGTCGCGGCCATAGGCGAGATACACATCGGCCTCGGCGACCGGGTCGACATCGCCATCGAGCTGGCTGGGCGTATTGGGGAATGACGGCATGGCGGAATGGCGGCTGTGGATGCCGGCGGGTTCGCCACCCTTCGTGCCGAAGAATGAGTCCTTCGGCAGATTGCTTTCGAGGAACAGGCTCTCCCCGACGCCCCGCGCTTTTCGGCGCTCGCGGACGCGATAGGCCAGGAGCAACAGCAACAGCAACAGCCCGAGCGCGAGGAGCACGAATCTGTTGCCGCGCAACATGTCGATGAAACCGCGCTGCGGTGGTGGGGCCGTGCGCGACGGGTCTGCTGCACCGGCGGCGGTCATTCGTGCGGAACCTGGCGCCGATGTCGCGATTGCTGAAGGCATGGCAGGACCTGTCGACGAGCCTTGCGCGGCGGCTGCACTCCCGCTTGGCACGCTGCTGTCACCGGCGGTCAGCCTGTTCAGATCGTTGATGTTCCGGGACAGCTCGGCCAACCGGGCCTGGCTTTCCTGAGCCTCGCGCGCCTTCAACAGCGTTTCGTCTTTTCCGGGGCCGGCGCCGCCCTGGGCAATGGTGAGCCGATCGGCGGACGGCGCAGCTGCGCTGCGGTCCTCGACTTTCGTCTGCAGCCGGCCGGTTGCCTGGCGATCTGCAGCAGCGACCCGCGACGCCGGGGCATTTTCTGCAAGGCGGCGGCGGTATTCGCCGAAATCACGGCTCTGGGCGATGACCGTCTGCCGTGCCTCCGTGGGCGGCACCGCGCCCGCCTCGGCGGCCGTCGGCAGATTGAGCACGGCGCCCGACCGCATGCGGTTGACGTTGCCTCCGATGAACGCGTTGGGATTGGCGCGCAGCAATGCGAGCAGCATCTGATCGAGCGAAATCTCGGCGGGCTTGTATGCGCGGGCGATCTCTCCTGCTGTGTCGCCCTGCCGAACGGTGACCTGGTGTCCGTCTGGTGTGGACCTTGCTGCTTCCGTTGCTGTGCCCGAGGCGATGGGTGCGACTGGGGCGAAGCGAGTAGCCGGTATCGCCGGCAAGCTGGGCGTTTCGGAGCGTGTCGGCCGCGTGTCGGGCGGCTGCGCGGCAGCGGGCGGGGCCGATCGCGCGGCGATCATCTCGGATATCTGCGGGGGCGGTGGCACCGCCTGAAGGGGTTTGGCCGGCAGGCCGCCGGCCTGAGGCGGCAGCGGCGCGAGTGCAATTGCAGGTCGATTGCCAGGCGGGTCCAGCAGCAATGTGTAGTCGCGCACGATCCGTCCTGAGCTCCAGTTGGCTTCGAGCAGCAGATCGACGAAGGGATCGCTCAGCGGACGCGTGCCTGCAAGGCGGATCACATAGCGGCCATCGGCGCGGCGCTGCAGGCTCGCACGAACCTCACCGAGTGCCGGGTTGTAGGCGATGCCGGCCTGCCGGAAGACCTCGGCTGAGGCGATGTTGAGTTGCAGGTTCGCCGCCTCCCCGGCACTGATGTCAGACACATCGACTTCTGCACGCAACGGTTCACCGAGCGCAGACTGGACATTGACCGGCCCAAGCGCCAACGCATTCGCCTGGCCCGCCGCAAGGCCGGCAACCAAGGCGACGACGGATGACAGCGATGCAGCGGATTTCGGAGGACGGCCTGCGACCGCGCGGTGCGGCGCGGTCGACTCATGTCTTGTCATGCTGGTGTGGCGCGGCGGCCTTGAAAGTGTAAGTGGACGTTAACATCATGACCCAGCACTGACAAGGCAACCGCACGCCGCCAGGCTGCGCATCGGCGACGGTACGTCCACAAATCCGTTGCCGACCGACAACGACCGGCGACTTCGCGCCGCACTGGTCGTTCAGGCGCCCAGCAGAATGCGCAGCATGCGGCGCAGCGGCTCGGCAGCGCCCCACAGCAGCTGGTCGCCGATGGTGAAGGCGCCGAGATATTCCGGGCCCATCGCCAGCTTGCGCAGGCGGCCGACGGGGATGCTCATCGTGCCGGTGACGGCCACTGGCGTCAGGTCCTTCACGGTCGCTTCGCGCGTATTCGGCACGACCTTCACCCAGGCGTTGTCTTCCGCGATCAGGGCTTCGATGTCGGCCAGCGGCACGTCCTTCCTGAGCTTGAAGGTCAGCGCCTGGCTGTGGCAGCGCATGGCGCCGATCCGCACGCAGAAGCCGTCGACCGGCACGGCGGCGGTACCGAAGCCGGCGCCCTGGCCGAGAATCTTGTTGGTCTCGGCGCCGCCCTTCCACTCTTCCTTCGACATGCCGTCGCCCAGGTCCTTGTCGATCCAGGGGATCAGCGAGCCGCCCAGCGGGGCGCCGAAATTGGCGATCTCGGCTGCGCTCAGGTTCTGCTGCTTGTGCAGCACCCTGCGGTCGATCTCGAGGATCGCGGACTTCGGGTCGTCGAGCAGCGATCGCACTTCGGCGTTCAGCGTGCCGAACTGGGTGAGCAGTTCACGCATGTGTTGCGCGCCACCGCCCGAGGCCGCCTGGTAGGTCATGCTCGTCATCCACTCGACCAGGCCGGCCTTGTAGAGAGCGCCCACGCCCATCAGCATGCAGCTCACGGTGCAATTGCCGCCGATCCAGTTCTTCCCGCCCTTGGCGAGTGCGTTCTGGATCACCGGCAGGTTCACCGGGTCGAGCACGATGACGGCATCGTCCTGCATGCGCAGGGTCGACGCTGCGTCGATCCAGTGGCCGTTCCAGCCCGCGGCGCGCAGCTTCGGGAAGACTTCGGTGGTGTAGTCGCCTCCCTGGGCCGTGACGATGATGTCGCACTTGCGGAGTGCGTCGATGTCGTGTGCGTCCTTCAGCGTGCCTTCGTTCTTCGCCATCGCCGGGGCCTTGCCGCCGGCGTTGGAAGTCGAGAAGAAGACCGGTTCGATGAGTCCGAAGTCGCCTTCGGCCTGCATGCGGTCCATCAGGACCGAGCCGACCATGCCACGCCAGCCTACGAGGCCGACCAGGGGTTGGGATGCGTTCGCCATTTCAATTGCCCTTTGTAGAAAAGAAAGTTGTCTTCTTTGCCCCCGACTCGTCGAGCCGGGGAAGGGCGTGACGAAGCGGGCTGCGGTTAGCCGGTAATCGTCTTTTTGGTGATTGCTGCAACGACCGCGTCGCCCATCTCGCGGGTGCCGACACGCTTCGTGTCCTCGGACCAGATGTCGCCCGTGCGCAGGCCGGAAGCCAGCACGGACTTGACCGCCGACTCGATACGGTCGGCAGCTTCGGGTTGGTTGAGGGAGAAGCGGAGCATCATGGCAGCGGACAGGATTGTAGCCAATGGGTTGGCAACCCCTTTGCCAGCGATGTCTGGTGCGCTGCCGTGGCTTGGTTCATACAGGCCCTGGTTCGTCGAGTTCAGCGAGGCCGATGGCAGCATGCCGATCGAGCCGGTGAGCATCGCCGCCTCGTCCGACAGGATGTCGCCGAACATGTTGCCGGTCACGATCACGTCGAACTTCTTCGGTGCCTTGACCAGCTGCATGGCGGCGTTGTCGACGTACATGTGGTCGAGTTCGACGTCCGGATATTCCTTGCCGACCTCGGTCACGATGTCCTTCCAGAACTGGAAGGTCTCGAGCACGTTGGCCTTGTCGACGCTGGTCACGCGCTTGCTTCGCTTGCGTGCGGCCTCGAACGCCACGCGGGCGATGCGCTCCACCTCGGGGCGCGAGTAGCGCATCGTGTCGAAGGCTTCTTCCGCGCCGGGGAAGTGGCCATCGACGGCGGTCCGGCGGCCGCGCGGCTGGCCGAAGTAGATGTCGCCGGTGAGTTCGCGAATGATCAGGATGTCGAGGCCCGCGATGAGCTCGGGCTTGAGGCTCGACGCATCGACCAGTTGCTCGTAGCAGATCGCCGGACGGAAGTTGGCGAACAGGCCGAGGTTCTTGCGCAGGCCGAGGATCGCCTGTTCGGGGCGCAACGGGCGGTCGAGCTTGTCGTACTTCCAGTCACCGACCGCGCCGAACAGCACGGCGTCGGCGTCCTTCGCGAGCTTCAGCGTCGCGTCGGGCAGCGGATGGCCGTGTGCCTCGTAGGCGGCACCGCCCACCAGCGCCGATTCCATCTCGAAGGGCAGGTCGAGCACGTCGAGCACGCGGATGGCTTCGGCCACGATTTCGGTGCCGATGCCGTCACCTGGGAGAACTGCGATTTTCATGTTGCGTCTTGGATTGAGATTCAGGAATACGGGTCAGGCGATCATCGAATGCGCGAGCCAGGGCTTGGTTGCAAGTCGCTCGGCCTCGAAGGCCTTGATCTTGTCCTTGTGGCGCAGTGTCAGGCCGATGTCGTCGAGGCCGTTCATCAGGCAGTACTTGCGGAAGGCCTGCACGTCGAATGCGAGTTGGATGCCATCCGGCTTGACGATCACCTGGCGTTCCAGGTCGACCGTCAGGCTGTAGCCCGGGAACGCGAAGGTCTCGTCGAACAGCTGCGCGACCTGCGCTTCGGGCAGCACGATCGGCAGCAGGCCGTTCTTGAAGCTGTTGTTGAAGAAGATGTCGGCGTAGCTCGGCGCGATGATCGCGCGGAAGCCGTACTGGTCGAGCGCCCACGGCGCATGCTCGCGCGAGGAGCCGCAGCCGAAGTTCTTGCGCGCGAGCAGCACCGAGGCGCCCGCATAGCGCGGCTGGTTCAGCACGAAGTCGGGGTTCGGCTTGCGGCTGGCCGGATCCTGGCCCGGTTCGCCGTGGTCGAGGTAGCGCCATTCGTCGAACAGGTTGGGGCCGAAGCCTGTCTTCTTGATCGATTTCAGGAACTGCTTGGGAATGATGGCGTCGGTGTCGACGTTCTCGCGGTCCATCGGGGCGACCAGGCCCTTGTGCACGTTGAATTTCTGCATGGTGTCTCCTCGGGATCAGGCGAATTGGCGAACGTCGACGAAGTGGCCATGCACCGCCGCAGCGGCGGCCATGGCGGGGCTGACGAGGTGCGTGCGGCCGCCCGCGCCCTGCCGGCCTTCGAAGTTGCGGTTGCTGGTCGATGCGCAGCGCTCGCC
>CAIQMJ010001114.1 GCA_903872875.1 uncultured Variovorax sp. | reverse complement strand
GGCGCCGCGCCGGCCGCCTGAACCACCACCGACCACGATCCGACAGGAGACCGCCCATGGCCGAAGCACTCGAACAGCAAAGCGCATTGAAGGATGTCGCGTACGCCGGCAGCGACTTTTCGTCGCTGCTCCAGAAGGAATTCAAACCGCGCAGCGACGAGGCCAAGAGCGCCGTCGAAGCCGCGGTCCTCACGCTCGCGCAGCAGGCGCTGGCCAACACGCAGGTCATCGGCAAGGACGTGACCAAGTCGATCCAGGCCATGATCGCCGCGATCGACGCCAAGCTCACCGAGCAGGTCAACCAGATCCTGCACCACGAGGACTTCCAGAAGCTCGAGAGCGCCTGGCGCGGCCTGCACTACATGGTGAACAACACCGAGTCGGACGAGAACCTGAAGATCCGCGTGCTGGACATTTCGAAGAAGGACCTGCACAAGACGCTCAAGAAGTTCAAGGGCGCGGCCTGGGACCAGAGCCCGCTGTTCAAGAAGATCTACGAAGAGGAATACGGCCAGTTCGGCGGCGAGCCCTTCGGCGCCATCGTCGGCGACTACCACTTCGACCAGAGCCCGCCCGACGTCGAACTGCTCGGCGAGATGGCCAAGCTCGCGGCGTCGGCCCATGCGCCCTTCATCACCGGCGCGAGCCCGAACCTGATGCAGATGGAGTCGTGGCAGGAGCTGGCCAACCCGCGCGACCTGACCAAGATCTTCTCGACGCCCGAGTACGCGGGCTGGCGCAGCCTGCGCGAGTCGGACGACTCCAAGTACCTCGGCATGTGCATGCCGCGCTTCCTGGCGCGCACGCCCTATGGCGCCAACACCAACCCGGTGGAGGAATTCGACTTCGAGGAAGACACGGCCGGCGCCGACCACAGCAAGTACGCGTGGGCGAATGCCGCCTATGCGATGGCGACCAACATCAACCGCTCGTACAAGCTGTACGGCTGGGGCTCGCGCATCCGCGGCATCGAGTCGGGCGGCGCGGTCGAGAACCTGCCGCTGCACACCTTCCCGAGCGACGATGGCGGTGTCGACCAGAAGTGCCCGACCGAGATCGCGATCAGCGACCGGCGCGAGGCCGAGCTGTCGAAGGCCGGCCTGCTCTCGCTGATCCACCGCAAGAACTCCGACTTCGCGGCCTTCATCGGCGCGCAGTCGCTCAACAAGCCGGCCGAGTACGACGACCCGGACGCGACGGCCAACGCCAACCTGGCTGCGCGCCTGCCCTACCTGTTCGCGTGCAACCGCTTCGCGCACTACCTGAAATGCATCGTGCGCGACAAGGTCGGCAGCTTCAAGGAGCGCGACGAGATGCAGCGCTGGCTCAACAAGTGGATCACCAACTACGTCGATGGCGACCCGGCCAACTCATCGGAAGAGACCAAGGCGCGCAAGCCGCTGGCCGCGGCCGAAGTGATCGTGGAAGAGGTCGAGGGCAACCCCGGCTACTACACCTCGAAGTTCTTCCTGCGCCCGCACTACCAGCTCGAAGGCCTGACCGTGTCGCTGCGGCTGGTGTCGAAGCTGCCGACCGCCAAGGGCGCGGGCTGAGCGCGCGCGAACGGATGAGCGCATCGCACGCGGGCTGAAAAAGATTTTGAAAGCGTCCGCCGCCATTCGTTATCCAGGCAGCTCCGGCAGAAGGCACAAGCCGCCGGCCAGGAGCCCGAACCCTCCCATCGTCAGCCACAACGCCTGCAGCGCAGGCCTCTGAAGGAGCAAGAAATGAGTTCAGACTATTTCGTGAAGGTCAAGGAAGCCGAAGGCGAGTCCCAGATGAAGGGACACACCGGCGAGATCGAGATCACCTCGTGGTCCTGGGGACTGAGCAACACGTCGAGCGCCGGTTCGGGCGGCGGCATGGGCACGGGCAAGGCCGTCCCGCAGGACCTGCACTTCACGGCCGACCTGAGCAAGGCCACGCCCAACCTCATCAAGGTCAATGCCAAGGGCACCCACATGGCGGACCTCAAGCTCACGGCACGCAAGTCGGCCGATGGGCAGGAGGACTACATGACCATCACGCTGACCGACGTGTTCGTCACCAGCGTGACGCTCGGCGGTTCGAGCGGCGGCGGCGTCAGCACGACGGTCAGCTGCTCGTTCAAGAAGTTCAAGATCGAGTACAAGTTCCAGGATGCCAAGGGCGCACTGAAGGCGGGTCCGGAGTTCACCTGGGACATCGCGAAAAGCGAGTTCGCCTGAGCGCGCGGGCCGGGTTCCCACCTGCGAGACGCACCATGGCGTACCAGCTCGAATGGACCGGCCGCAAGACCGGCCACAAGTACCTCTACTACAACCTCACGCATCCGGTCGGGCTGTCGGTCGGCTCGACCGAGGACGACACGATGCTGATCCAGGCGCTGTTCCGCGTGGTCTTCTACGAGACCCGCGTGATCGAGCCGCCCGCAGGCCACAAGGGCATCGCGGTGGACGGCAAGTGCGGCAACATCACGCAGACACACATGCGCGCCTACAAGCAGTGGATGCGCCGCAACGGAATGCCGACCGTGGCCGACGGCAAGATCGATCCGATCGAGGGCAACCCGAACGATGCATCGACGCCGCTGCACCACGACCGCTACGTGCTGGAGACGCTGAACTACCAGTCCATCACGGAGTGCGAGAAGAAGGGCCTGGCCAAGCGGCGCGACTTCCACAGCGCGCCGCGCGAGGACATTCCCGAGCCCCTGTTCAAGGCGCTGCAGACGAGAGGCACGGTGTTGAACTGGCCGTTCAATTGACCAAGGCCGGACATTGCACGAATCAAGGCGCCCGAGTGGCGCCTTTCTTCATCCCCTGATCGCGACGGCGGCGAATATTCGCGAGCCCGTGCAGCCGTTCGCATGGACCGGCCAGCGCAAGAGGCCGAGACGTTCGAATGAAGCTTTTCGAATCGAAGGTCGGACATGAGAATCCCGATAGGACGCAGCACCGAAATCGTTGGCCATCGGCCGGGGCATCGCAAAGGCCCGCAGCCGGCGGAACCGGAAAGCACCCTGCGCAGAGCGGTTCGTCATATCGAAGGGCTGGTGCCGTTCAAGATGCGGCCAACCGACGGAGCTGGTCTCGGTCCGCCCCCACCGGGCATCTTTCTCAGCGAGTCGTCCATTCCAGACGAGGTGGCCTCCGCGCCCGGTCCAGCAGCCTCGAGCATGCTGAGGAAGGCCGAAGACGACCTTTTGGCAGAGTTCGGCATCGTCCGTGAAGACCCGACGATGAGAGCGCTGCGGTCCATCGCCAGAAGCTGGGGGACCGACGCGCTCGGCTCGGTCTATGCAGTCGCCTGTGCGCTTGGCGGGGACATCGAGAAGATGCCCACAGATCCTTCCAGGATCTATTTCGTGAAGACCGTCAGCAACGAACTCTGGAAGACGGCCGCAGGAAAGATGTCGAACAACTTCGCCACCAAGGTCACCGCACGCGTGCATGACAACAATGCTTCCATCCCGATGCGACCCGACGGCAAGGTCGATTTCTCGATGAAGGCCGGGCAGGACTTTCCGATGCATGGCGTTGCCTTCAAGGTCACCACGAACCCGTTCGAGCAGAACCTCGGTCCGCGCGGCTCACCGGACCATGTGGCGATCCACTGCACCCTGAAGGACGTGCTGGAGAGCGGCGAGATCTACAAGCGCCCGAATGCCGTCTGGGAAAACTCCGTCGTGGTGCGGCTGTCCCGCAATGAAATTCCCGCAGCCACGCGGCTATAGGCCGCTGCCTGCAAAACCCACGTCATGCCGTCGTCCATTCGCAGTCCGGCCCATGACGTGGCCAAGGAACTCGATCATGAAAATAGGTGACCATCGGCTTGCCTTTCACAAGCCGGGCAATCCGATCAACCGCGAGGAGCAGCAGACGGGCGTATTGAGAAGCGCGGTCGATCGCGCGGCTGTGTACATGCCTTTCAAATTCGTACGCCAGCGAGAAAGCCAGGACCGCCACCAGAACCCGCATGCTTCCTTCATTCATGCAAGGCATCACGAGAATTGGCGAAACGGCGATGACGGCGGCAGCATTTTTTCCGCAGAGGATCCCTTTCTCTCCGCGAGGCGCATCGCCGATCTCCCGTCGACGGATGGAGATGCCGATCGCAGCGGCCATCAGGAACTCGCGTCCGCCGGCGCGATCGATGAATGGGATCGGCAGGAGAGCGAGATCGGCAGCGGCGACTTAGGTGTCGACGACTCCGCTCCCATGGAGAACACCTTCGATCCGACGCTGGAAGAACTGAGTGCGCTGGCAGCCCACTGGAAAACCGACGATCTTGCGTCGGTCCACGCCGTTCTCTGTGCGCTCGATGAAAGCCTGCAAGACATTCCCACGGACGCGTCCAAGATATATCTCTCGAGAAATACTCAATTGAAGTATTGCAATATGGACGACGTGACGATATCCAACAACCCCAAGCCTGTTGCAAGGGTGTACGAGCATCCATCCCACGGCGGGCCGCCTCTGCTGCCTGGAGGCGGCGTGGATTACTCATTCACCAATCAAAGGAAGATAAGGATCCCTGGCATAAATTTCCTGATCAGCATCGAGCCATTCATCGAGAACGATTACGACAGGCAGCACAAGGATTCACAGTCCATTTCGGTCACGCTGGAAGATGCACTGAAGCGGGGACGGGTTCTCAAGGATGCGACCGCAGTGGTCGGACATGCCGTGTTGGTAGACGCGAGGGAGCCAATACCTTTTGAATTGGTCCTGTAGAACTTGATTTGCAAAGCGACCACCGTCACTCGGCGCCGTCACGTGCCCGCGGGCCCCGGCGACGCCGGCAGCAGCCGCGTCATGTCGTCGTCCTCCGCCCGCAGCCACAGCACAACCGCCGTGTAGTTGTCATGCCCCGGCTTGGCGCGCGCACGCACCTGCGCGTCGATCAGCTCGATCCACTGGCTCGGGTTGCGCGAGGCACGCAGCGTCTCGGCCAGGCACTCGTCGCCGAGTGGTTCCCAGACACCGTCGCTGCACAGCAGCAGCGCGTCGCCCGGCTGCAGCGGCATCGGTGCCGACACCGTGATCTCGGGCGGCTCGTCGACCGAGCCCAGCGCCGACAGCAGCATGTTGCGTTGCGGATGCTGACGCGCGCCCTCCTCGTCGAGCATGCCGCCAGCCACCATCTGCTGCACCAGGCTGTGGTCGACCGTGCGCTGTACGCGCGCACCGCCGCGGAACAGGTAGGCGCGGCTGTCGCCGGTATGGGCCCAGGCCAGGCGGTTGTCCTGCAGGTCGATCGCGGCCAGCACCAGCGTCGAACGCATCGCCGCGAGCACGCCGCCCTCGGCCTGGCGCGCGACCACGGCCAGGTTCGCGTCTTCCACCAGCCGGCGAAGCAGCGCCGCATCGAGCCCCGGCGACCGCGCGAAGCCCTGCAGCACGCTGCCGCGCGCGGTGGCGGCGGCCACGTCGCCGCCGCCATGGCCGCCCGCGCCGTCGGCCACCAGGCACGCGACGTAGCGGTCGTCGTGCCAATGGCCGTAGACGTCCTCGTTGTAGCTGCGGCCGCCCTGGCGGGACAGCGTGATGATCTCGATTTCCACCGGTGCCTCTTTTCTCATTGGCCGGGCGCACCCGATTTCAGACGTGCCATCTGCTCCTCGTAGGCCTGCAGGAAGGCCTTGCCGAAGAGGCTGTGGAAGTCGTCCTCCGCCTCGGTCGCGATGCCCGCATAGAGTGCGACGAACTGGTCCCAGAGCTTGGCCTTGCGGTTGGCCGCGAACAGGCTGTCGAGCGCCGAGCGCGCCGCGATCTTCTTCTCCAGCTCGGCCGGCTCGAAGCGCGCGATGACGTGCGCCAGCGCCGCGCGCAACCCGACCATCACGCCGAACTGATGCGCACGCAGGTCGTCGTAGGCATCGCGCATCGCGGCCTCGGCGGGCATGAAGCCGCGCACGCCGGGACCGAGCAGATGGGCCAGCGCGACCTCCACGGTCGGCGAGAACTTGAGCGGGTTGTTGGCCTGCGACGCGATCATCGTGACCTCGGCGCGCACCTCGCGCTTGAACTCCTGGCGCGTGAGCAGCAACTGCAGCGTGCCTTCGGTGGCGCTGCGCAGCATCGCACCCACGCGCTCCATGAGCTCGGGCGTGAGCGCCTCGGGCGGCTGGTGCGTGCCGCCCAGGCCGCGCAGGAAGGCGGCGAGCAAGGCGTCGCGGCCGGCCGGCATCGCGGCCGACGGCGCGGCACGCTGGGTGGCTGGCGATGGCGCCTGCGCGGAGACCGGCGCCGTCACGCGCACCGGTGCCGACACGACGACGGCGGGCGCAGATGTCTGCAGAGGTGTTTGCAGAGGCGCTGCCGGAGGTGTCTGCGGAGGCGCAAGGGGCGCATCGAAGTCGCCCAGTGCATCGAGCAGCGACGACGCCGGCGGCACCGAGGCAGCGGGCGGCACATAGCCGAACTGCCCCATCGGCAGATGGTCGCTGCGCGGCGCGGCGGTGGCGGGCGGCGGGCTGCCGAACGCGGCCAGCGGATCGGCCGAACCGGCGGTGTTGGGCTGGCGCAGCGGATCGGCCAGCGGCGACAGCGCAAGCGGGTCGGCGCCGAAATCGCCGAGCCCGCCCATGCCGCCGAACAGGCTGTCGATGCCCGCGCTGCCGGGCGCGGCAGGCGGCAGGCCGATGCCGGCGAAGTCGTCCAGTGCGCTGGCACCGCCAGCCCCGCGCGCGGGCGACGGCGATGCGGCAGGCGACGGACCGCCGAGCAGGTCCGCGACGGGGTCGACCGCCGCGCCGCCGGCGCGCGGCGGCGCCGTGCCCAGCGGGTCGGCGAACCAGTCCGCATCCAGCGCCGAAGCGCCGGACGGCGCCGGGAACGGCGCGGCCGGGGCCACCGAGGGTGCTGAAGGTGTGGCGGTGCGCGCAGGCGCGAACGCGCTGGCCGGCGCGGATGCGGCCGGCCCACCCAGACCGGCCAGCAGGTCGGCGAACGGATCGTCGTCGCTCATCGCAGCGCCGTTCGAAGCAGCCGGCGCGAGCGATGCGAAGACCGGCGCGCCAGCTGGCGCAACGACAACACTGCTGCCCGCCACGGCTTCCACCGCCAGCTCGAAGCCGCCGATGACCAGCCGGTCGCCATCGGCCAGCGGCACCTCGTTGCCCGCACCGAGCGGCCGGCCGTTGCTCTGCATCGGGTTGCTGCCGCGATCGACGATGAAGAACTGGCCGTTGCGGCACAGCACCTGCGCGTGCACGCGCGACACGGTGCGGCCCGGGTCGTCGAGCACCAGCGTGTTCGTCGGCGCGCGCCCGATGGCGCCGCCCTGCTCGCCGAACTGGGCGGCGGGTGCGGCGCCGACCGGGCCGCCGGGATGGTTGACGACTGCGATCCGGATCACGGGGCGACTCCTTGCCGATGGCGTGGACGTGGACGGCTTCTCATGGCGCCAGCATCATCACCAGCGTCTGGCTCGGCACCAGGCGAACGCCGGGGCAGTTGGTGCTGTTCTGCAGCGCCACGCTGGTCATGCGCGTGGCCGGCATGCCCATGTAGAGCACGGTGAAGGCGCCGGTCAGGTGGCGGCTCGGCCCCATCACGGTGCCGGACGCAACGCCCGTCGCCAGGCCCGCGTTGTCGCCGTTGGTCATCGGGATGGTGGTGCCCAGGTTGTGCACCGGCATGCCCATGATCAGGATCAGCGGGCAATTCGGTATCGCCATCGGCCCCATCGCGATGTTCGGGTAGGGGATCGGAATGGGTGCCGGCGACGGCGGCGCGGGCGTCAGGCAGACATCGGGGAAGCCCATGTCGGTGCCCATCATCTGGCAGTTGGCGAACAAGCGGTCGGCTCCCTTCGTTCATCCGAAATGGATCTGGCCGCCGCGTGCCTTGACCAGCTTCTCGCCCTGCACCAGCAGGTGCTCGGCGGAGAGCGACATCAGCTGCCCGGCTTCGCAGTCGAGCTGTGTGGCGCGCACGCGGTCCAGGCCTTCGGTGGTGCGCGTGTGCTGCCGGCTGAAATGAACGGCCCGGTCGACCACGGTCGACAGCAGCGTGCCGATCAGCTTCACCGTACCGCCGATCAGCCGCACCTGGCGGCTGATCAGCTGCACGTCGTCGGCGGCCATCTCGGCATGCCGCGCCTGCAGGTGGAAGCGTGCGCTGTCGATCGCGACCTCGGCGGCGCCGAGCGTGAGCGAGCCGCCCGCGCTCTCGAACCGGGCCGGGCCTTGCGCCCGCAGCACGTGGGTCGCGCCCTCCTCGCGCTGCAGCACGGCGACGATCCAGGTCTCGTGCGGCGCCACGCGCAGGCAGGCCACGCTGTCGCCCGGCATCGGCTCCAGCAGGCAGCTCGCGGCGCGGCGGCCTTCGGCCTGGAAGGCTGCGCTGCGGATGTCGAAGCCGCCCGTCGCGGCGCGCGCCGTCACGGTGCCGACGAAGTGCGTGGCGGGAATGGCCGCGCCATCGCGCCCGGGTGCACGGGCCGCCGGTGCCGGCCGCTGCGCGCGCACGGGTGTTCGGGTGGGTGTCTTCATGGGGGCTGCTCCTTGGGTCATGCGATGGCTTCTGCGGCGGCTCATGCGGCGGCGGGCTGCCAGCGTTCGGCCTGCGCCAGGTCGGGGTCGGTTTCCAGTGCGCGGGTGCGGTCGGTCATCGCCGCGCCGTCGAGCTTCGCGCCATGCAGCACGGCGCGGAACATCGTGGCGCCGCGCAGGTCGGCGTTCTGCAGGTCGGCATGGCGGAAGTCCACGTAGGTCAGGTCGGCGCGGGCGAACACGCTGCCGGGCAAGCTCGCCTCGGCGAAGTGGCACTGATGCAGCTGCGCATCGTCGAAGCGCGAATGCGGCAGCGCCGCGCGCGTGAAGAGCGCCTGACGCAACTGAGCGCCCGTGAAGTTCGCGCCGCTGCCCTGCGCGTCGCAAAAGATGGCGTGCATCGCCTGCGTGCCGCTGAAGTCGACGCCGTCCAGCGTCGCTTGCTGGAAGTTGCACTGCGCGATCGAACAGCCCGCGAAGCGGGCCTGCGACAGGTCGGCCTGCGTGAACTGGCAGCCGTCGAGCGCGAGCCCCGCGAAGTCGCGGCCCTGCAGCCCGGTCTTGTGGAAGACGACGCGATCGAGCGTCGCCTCCTGCCACGTGAGCGCGCGGATGTCGCACGTCAGCAGGTTGCTCTGCAGCCAGCGGCTGCGGTCGGCATTCACATCGAGCAGTCGCGACTGGTTGAAGGTGGTGGCGTCGAGCAGCGCTTCGGCCAGGCTCGCATGGTCGAGCACGCAGCGCGAGAAGGTGGCCATGCCGAGCCCCGCCTGCATGAACTGCGCGTGGCCGAGCGTGCATTCGGAGAAGGTGGCGCCCTGCAGATTGGCGCCGCGGAATTCCGCATGCGTCATCTCGCACTTGTGGAACACCGCGCGGCGCAGGTTGGCGCCGCCGAACATCGCGCCCGACAGCCGGCACTGGTCGAACACGACCTCGCGCATGTCGGACTCGCGGAAGTCGGTCTCGTCGAAGCGCGTGCTGGAGAACACGCCGCCGCCGAGGCTGCTGCGGGCATACGCGCCCTTGCGCAGGTCCTGCCCGTGGAAGTTCTCGCCCAGGCCGACAGCGATCGCCAGCAGATCGGCCTTCATGGCGCGGCGCTCCTGGCGCGGTTGGCCTGCTGCTCGGGTGTCCAGCGCGGCCAGGTGCGTGCGCGCGTGACCAGCGCGCCGTCGAAGCGGGTATCGCCATCGAGCCAGACGCGCGACAGGTCGACGCCGAACAGGTTGGCGCTGCGCAGGTCGGCGCCGCGCAGGTCGGCCTGCTGCAGGATCGCGTCCTGCAGGTTGATGCCGCCGAGCCGCGCCTGCATCAGGCCGGTCTTGCGCAGCAGCGCGCCCTTGGCGCTGGCCAGCCGCGCGTCGCACCGGTCGAGCTGCGCCCGGCCGAGATTGGCGCCGTCCAGCACCGCCTTGATCAGCCGCGCGCCGTCCATGCGGACCTCGCCGAAGTTGACGTTCCGGAGGTTCGCCTGCGTGAGGTCGGCGCCAGTCAGCGTGGTGGCCTTGTCGAAGACAGCGCCCGCGAGCTGAGCGCCCATCAGCCTGGCGCCGTCCATCGCGCAGCCGATGAAGCTGGCACCGGGCATCTGCGCCTCCCGCAGGTCGGCGCCGGCCATCGCGCAGTCGATGAAGCTGGCGTTCGCAAGCTCGGCGCCGGCCAGGGTCGTGCGGCTCAGGTCGTGCCGGTAGAACAGCTGGCCCGGCGCGCGCAGGCCGGTCCAGTCGGCCGCGCCCCATGCGGTCTCGTGCAGCAGCGCGCCGGCGATGCGGGCACGGCGCCACTGCGTCTGCGCGAGGTTGCAGTGCATCAACATCGCGCCGGACAGGTCGGCGTCGTCGAACACCGCGTCGGCCAGCTGAGCACGGCCGAGGTTGGCGCGCGCGAAGCCGGTACCGACCGCGATGAGCCCGCGCAGGTCCGCATGCGCGAGCACGGCGCCGTCGAGCTTCGCGCCCGACAGGTTGGCACCGCGCAGGTCCGCGCTCTCCAGCCAGGCGCCCGAGAAGTCGACGCCGCGCAGGTCCATGTGCGACAGGTCCGCGCCGGTGAGGTCCATGCCGGCGAGCATCCGCACGCCCGACGCCATGAGCAGTTGCAGGTCGCGCCGCAAGACCGCCGACTCAGCCTCGGGCAGCGGATGCGCGGGTGGCTGGGTATGCGCCACCTGCAGGTAGCCGTGGCGCTCGACCGCCTCCTGCTGCACGAGCTGTGCGGCGAGCCGGTCGACCGGCGGCAGCGCACTCGCCGGCACGGTCGCCTTGAGCTTCTGCAACTGCACCTCGGCGCGGAAGGCCGGCGGGCCGCGGTGCAGCAGCGACGCCGGATCGATCTTCGCGTGCTCCATCGCGTCGAGCGCCTTCTCCATCGCGTGGATGCCGTCCTCCAGCAGCGCAAGCTGCTGGGCCTCGATCTCCTGCCGCCTGGCCTTCAGGTAGGCCGGAAGTTGCGACATCGGCGGCGGCGGCTCGCGCTGTGGCAGCTTCAGGCCGAGCGCGTCCGGGTCCTTGCCGAGCGCAGTCACCTTGTCGCGCGCGATCTGCATGTCGATCTGCGCGGCGCGCAACTGCGCCTCGGCCTGCAGGCCGTCCGACTTGAACGCGGACAGCGCCTGCTCGAATTCAGGGTCGAGCGTGTCGAGGTTGTCGGGCAGGAGGTCGGCATCGTTGAGCGCATGCAGCCCGCCGTCGACCGGGTCGAGCCGGCGCTCGAGCGCGCCCGCGTAGTGCGCGTCGTCGCGCACCTCGCCCAGGCGCTCGACGGCGCCCATCAGATGCGCGATGTCGGCGCCGTCGTCCTCGCCGACCTCGGCCATGCCCTGGAACACCAGCACCGCGCGCTCGGCATGCGGGAAGAACCAGACCGTGGTGAGGCGCATCGGCACTTCGCGCAGCTTGTGCACGCCGGCCGGCAATCCGTAGTTGGCGAACACGCGCACACGCAGGCCCGGCAGCGCGCCCTCGATGTGCGGCTGCGTGGGATGCAGGTGGTCGAGCGACCACGGCTCGTCGCCGCGCAGCGGCACGCCGAGCCATTGGTCGGACGGCGCCATGTTGAAGTACTTCCAGTCCAGGTCGGGCGCAAAGCCGGGCGAATGGGCCTGCAGCCAGTCGTCGCCATAGGTGCCGCGCCAGGCCGCACGCGCAGGATGCATCGGGTCCAGCGCAGCGAAGCCGGCCGGAACGCCTGGCTGGTCCGGCCGCAGCCAGCGCGCCTGCGGCGACTCGATGTTGGGCAGCAGCAGCACGCCGTCCGGCCCCGGCCGGCCGCGGCCCACCGGATTGGCCGGCACGTCGGCGCCGCCATAGGCACGTGTCCAGTCGAGCGGCATGCGCGCGAACGGCCGGGGCTCGCTCGCGCGCTCGCCGGTCCAGTAGCGGTCGCCGAAGACCAGCAGCGTCTTCTCGGTGCCGCCGAGCCGGGCGCGCACCGCGCAGGCATTCGGCCGATCGGGCGGCGCAAATGCATGGCCGGCGACGAGGAACTCGGGCGTGAGCTTGCTCACGCCCTCGTCGATCAGCGGCACCGCCATCTCGCGTGCGAGGAAGTTCCACATCGACTGCTCGCCCCACAGCGTGCCGCCGGCCGCCTGTGCAAAGGGCACGTGCAGGCAGCCCGAGATGCACAGGCCGAAGCGCTTGCGGTATTCGATCGGCCGGCTCGACATGCCGAGCACCTGGGGCTTGCAGACGTGCATGGCGGTCAGTGCGCGGGCGGGTCCATGAAGGCGGCGTCGTCGGCGCTGGGGCCCGGCACGGTGGGCATCGCCGGCACGTTCTGGGCCACCGTGGCCGCACCGTCCGCCGCGGAAGACGCGGAGACCTCGGCGACGCGCGCCGCATTCGAGAGGAACACGCCGGTGCGGTTGCGCAGCGCCTGCAGGCGCGTCCAGGTGGCCGGCGAGACCTTGCCTTTCAGATCCTCGAGGTCCTTGTCGCGCTGTTCGGTGAGGTTCATGTAGACCGCGGCCGACGAGCCCAGCCCGGCGCCGAGGCCGACCGCCACGCCCATCGCGGCCGCCGCCGCCGCGCCAGTCGAGAACATGCTGGCAGCGCCCGGCCCGCCCGCGCCACCGGCGTTGTAGAGCTTGATCGCGTTCTGGTCGAGGCCGACGCCCGCCATCGTCATGTCCACCGCGTTCATGCCCATCGCCAGCACGCCGTTGGAGATGTCGACCCCCAGCACGTTGGAGATCGACACGCCCAGCGCCGACGAGATCTGGATGCCCGCATACACCGCGTTGTCCGGACCGGTGGTCATGCTCTGCTGCGCGCCCTGGAAGATGTTCATCGCGCTGCCGATCACCGTGCTGCTGCTCGCGCCGATGTAGGTCTCGGTGTTGGCGCCGGTGACCACGTCGTTGGCCTCGACCACCGTGCGGTTGAACTGGATGCACGAGAAGTCCATGTTGCCCATGGTCCCGAACTTGTACGAGGCCGCGGTCGACACGAACCCGCCGCCCACCTTCAGGCCGTAGGCGCCGATGCAGTCCAGCGTCATGCTCGCGCCGCGCAGCGAATACGCACCCGTCGCGTAATGCGTCATGGTGGTGCTGTAGGTCGCGTCGTCCACCGCGACCACGGTCTTGCGGCTGGGCTTGATCTTCACGTCCTCGCCGCCGTCGATCTTGACCGTGCGCAGGCCCTTGATCGTCACCGTCTCGGTGCCGGTGCTGATGGTCGTCGTCCGGTTGCCCTTGCCGATGGTCAGCGTGTCGTTGCCTTCCAGGATGTTGGTCGTGCGGTTCTTCTTGATCGTGTTGGTCTGGTGGCGGTCGACCTTGGTCGACTGGTCGTTCTCGACCGAGGTGCTCATGTCCAGCTCGGCGTGGATGCTGATCGCCTCCGCGCCCTTCTTGTCCTCGAACATGATCTCGTTGTAGTTGTTCACGCCGCCCCCGGGCGTCGAGCGCGTCCTGAAGCCGCTCTGCGTGGCCGACTTGTACGGAATCGGCTGGTCGTCGTTGTACATGCGCCCGACGATGATCGGCCGGTCCGGGTCGCCGTTGAGGAAGTCGACGATCACCTCCTGCCCGATGCGCGGCGCGAAGTAGCCGCCCCAGCCGTCGCCCGCCCAGGGCTGCGATACGCGCACCCAGCAGGTCGACTTCTCGTTGCTCTCGTCGTAGCGGTCCCAGTGGAAGTGCACCTTGACGCGGCCCATGTCGTCGACGTGGTGCTCGTCGCCCTTCGGCCCGACCACGATGCCGCTCTGCGGGCCGGGCATGGTCACGCGTGGCGTGAGTCGCGGCGGGCGGAACGGCATGTCGGCCGGCAGCACCGTCAGCAGGAAGGCGATGTTGCCCGCCACGCCGCGGCGCAGCTCGGGCGTGTCGGCGATCAGCGACTCCAGCATGTCGAGCGTGTCGGCGTTGACGGCGTCGTCGGCCAGCGCGTTGTGCAGCACCGCGCCGATCGACTCGGCCTCTTCCTGCACGTGGATGCCTTCATAGCCCGCATGCGTGGCGACGAAGGTGCAGGCGGCGATGGTGTAGTCGCCGTCGGTCACGCCCTCCGGGTCGCCCGAGAAAGTGAAGGCGCGGCCGACCGCCACGTCGGGCCAGCGGGTCAGCGCCCAGTGGCGGTCGCGCCGGGCCTGCAGCTCGTCGCCGCGCACCCGCGCGGTGGTGTCGGCGTCCTCGCCGCTGAAGTAGCCACCCGGGAATTCGAAGATCTCGAGGTCGGCCAGCTCGTGGTCGTCGTGCGCGTCGATGTCGGCGCCGACCTTCTTGCGGATCGCCTTGAAGTCGCTGTCGCGCGCCGCGTGCTTGCCGGTGTCGAAGCGGCGAGCGCTGACCCAGCGGCGGATCTCGTTGTAGCGGCCCTCGCCCGCGCCCTGAGGCACGAAGTTGAGCGTGTCGGCCACCGGCAGCTTCTCGTGCGCGACGTCGCTCGCGTCGGCCAGGTGCATCGTGCCCGGCGCATCGTGCGCGTCGAACCAGTAGTAGATGCCCGCGTCCTCCAGCAGCCGCGACAGGAAGCGGTAGTCGCTCTCCTGATGCTGCACGCAGTAGCGGCGCGACTTGTGGGTGCCGATCACGCCGCCCGAACCGAGCTTCTTGAAGCGCTTGATCGGGCTGTCCTCGAAGACCGCGTCGAGCACTTCGAGCACGCTCTTGTCCTGCAGGATGCGCGAGTTGGTGCGCTTGGCCAGCAGGCCGAACCACGAGCGCAGCGTGATGCGGTATTCGAAGAAGCGGCCGATCGCGCGCAGCCGCACGAAGCGCACGGCGTGGCCCTGGCAGTGGCGCTCGTGCGCGCCGCCGTCGGCGTCCTGGAAGTCGATCGTCACGTCGAAGGCATGGCCGAGCACGTCCTTGGCGTCGACGCCCTTGTTCTTCGACAGCACGGTCAGCTCGTACAGCGAGGGCCGCGACAGCGCCTCGTGCCCGACCACGCTCCAGAACATCAGGTCGGCCGCGGCCGGCGAGTCGCTCTTGATGTGAAAACGTTCTTCGGCCATCACCGCCCCGGTCAGTCGAATGCGTAGGTGAAGTCGCTGTCCTTCACGTCCAGCGCCACGCGCCGGATCTCGCCGCCCGAGGCGAGCCGTTGCAGGTACTCGACCGAGATGGTCGGCAGCACGGTGTTGGTGAGGATGGCGTCGAGCTCGCGGC
>CAIQMJ010001113.1 GCA_903872875.1 uncultured Variovorax sp. | reverse complement strand
GGGCCTGACCGATGGGTTGAACCGCATAGGCGGTGGTCAAGCTGGCGGTGGTCACGCCGAACGCGGCGGCGATTGCCGGCAGAATCTGCCCGGTTACGTGGAGGTCGTAGCCGTCAGTGATCAACACGGCAAAAAGAATCGCCTCCGTCACAATGTGGCCGCGCCGCACCGGCGACTCGTCCAACAGCGTTGCGACGTTCAGTGGGGGATTACTAATCTCGGTGTGCAGCGACGCCATCTCCGGGTTCATTGAGCGATTCCTTCACGTTGTACAAATGCCTTGACCCAGCTGGCTACTTCGGCGGCCCGTTCAATGGTGATGGCATGATGGCCGCCTTGGATGTCCACCATGCAGCTTCCGGCTATCCTGGCGTGCATTTCATGCATGATCTGCATCGGAACGACAACATCCTCGCTGCCGGAGATGAGCAGGGTCGGTACCGCGATTAGTTGCGGCGGGAGCGGATGGGTAGTGCGGACCAGCTTCGTGCGCTCTTTCGAGCCGTTGCCAGTGCGCTGCGCGAAGCGCGTAATCAAATCGGGGTGGCGGGCCACATAGTCAGCACCGTAGTAGGCCTCGGCCAGCGGACGTGCGGTGGCGGGCAATCCGGTGCGCAGTACATGCAGGCGTGCTACGCCATTGACGTTAGCGACTTCCAGTTCCACGTCTAGTGGCCACGTGTTGCAAAGTATCAGCCGTTCCATCAACTGCGGACGGTAGATTGCCAAACCTTGAGCAATGCGACCACCGAAAGACGTACCCAGCACCGTCAGCTTCTTGAGGCCCAGTTCCTCGAGGAGCTGCGCGGCGTCATCGATGAGGTCGATCACCGAAGAAGGGCTGACCCCGCCTCGCGTCTCGCCACATTGGCGCTGGTCGTAGCTGTAGACAGTCATGCTGCCACACAGAATCTGGCTGATTTCTTCGAACGACGAGCGTGTAGCCTCGGCGCCGTGGATCAGCAAGATCGGCGGGCCTGCGTCGCCATACTGCGAATAGGCGGTCTGCGTGTCACGTAGCTGAGCAAGGCGGGTGATGCTGTTCATGCGGTGTCGACTTTCAGTTCGAAGGTCAGCTCTATACGAAGACCCGTGGGGTCGTAGATGAATACTTGGTGCAAAGGCCACGCAGGAACTGGAGCCTCGGTGAATTCGATGTCTGTCTCGACGAACCCCGCGGCGCGGCCTCCAGGTCCACGTCGAAAAGCGATGTGATCCAGCGCCCTCTTGTCGCCTGCGGAAACCCGCCGGATGCATAGAGATGCACGAGTGGCTGCCCGTCGGCATCGAGCGACCAGCGCTGGAATGCGCAATTGCGGCCGCGTTCCCGGCACAAACCCGATGGCTCTCTCGTAAAGCTCTTCGACTCCTTGCAATGGCGATTCGTCGCAGAGCAGCGTGTAGTGGAAGAGCCCGCCAACGTGCATGGAGCCGCCTGTCAACCGAGAGTCAACAATCTGCTCATTACGCGTCCGAGCACCGTTGTGAGGCTTTCGCCTTCGCCACCCGGCGTGCGCCATGCGACATGACCGTCCGGCCGTACCACTACCGCGCCCCGCATGCCCATCTCCAGGCCGTCGCGCGGGTCCACCGCATCGAGCCGGAAGGTGTCGATGACGATTCCCAATCGCTCCCCGGCCTCCTTTGCAGCCTGCGCCCAGTCGCCTGACTTCGGCCCATGCACCACGACAAATCGCGTGTCGAACAAGTCCAGTGTCGATCGCTTACGCGCCAGGTCCAGCCACAGATGTGGATAGCGTCCGCCCGGTCGGTCTGATGGTCTGTACAGGTTTGTAACCAAGCCACGGTGCACCGTCCCGTCGGAAATAACCGCACCTTGCTCATAGCTAAAGCCCAATCCAAGGCCGATGCTGTGGCTGTGGTGCACCGCATCGCGAATCCAGAATTCGATTTGTGCCTCATTGCTCGTCTTGAATGCTTCGTCCATTAAGCGGAACCGTAGGGAGTTGCCGAGGCTGAAGTCCGCGTTGGCATGGCCGATGGGGCGACGTTCGACGTCATAGGTGCTCAGTAGGGCTATCGAGGCCTTACCGGTCAGCACGAGCGCCAGCTTCCATGCCAAGTTGTGCGCATCCTGGATGCCTGTGTTCATGCCATAGCCACCTGTGGGTGGAAAGCGATGTGCCGCATCCCCAATCAGGTATGTGCGCCCCTTGGAGTAGCGGTCGGCGATCTGCTTGGTCACGCGCCAAACCGATCTATTGATGATCTTCACCTCCAAGTTCGGGATACCAGTGTGGGCACGCGCGACTCGCACCACCTCGTCATCGGACGGGGGCTCCACTTGCGCATCGCCATCGGCGAGCTTGCTCACAGTGAGCCATTTGTCGCAACCGTTGGTGTTGAGAATCGTGCCGACTGGCACACCAAGCTGGGCGGGTGCAATCCGGAAGGCACCCATCTGCCGAACGATGGGCAGATGCGACAAGTCGGCCTGCCAGTAGTCATTACTCATCACCGCGAGTGAGGCGGGACCTCTCATCTCGATGCCAACGCGCCTGCGCACCACACTACCGGCACCGTCGGCAGCAATTAGAAGCTTCGCATGGTAGACCTGCTTATGCCCGCTCCTCACATCGCTTGTGGTGACTGTGACCCCGTTTTCGTCCTCTTCGTGCCCGACGTATTCCACGCCCTGATATATCTTTCCGCGCGCGTCCTGGCGAGCGGCGATGAGCAGTTCTTCTTCGACCACGTCCTGCGAGATGGTGCACTTCCAGGTTGGGCTCTGCCCCAAGTCAGGCTCCCTCGGCACGCGGCCATACTCGCGACCGCTCATGGATTCAACAAAGGCGAAGCCGGTCGCGCCGTCTGGCAGGCCACGGCGCACAACGCGATCTTCCACACCCCATTGACGGAACAGTTCCATGGTGCGCACCCAGGTACCCCGCGCCTTGGGGTGCGTGGTGGTGGTCAGGTTCTGCTCCACCAGCACGTAGTCAATATTGAAGCGATTTAACAAAAGTGCCATTGAGAGGCCGGAGGGGCCACCGCCGACGATGAAAACGGATGTGCGTTGCACGTGCTTCTCCTTAAAAATAGTTGATTCCGTCGATTCTGTTCACATGACGCGTTGCGAGCCTAGCGGTCCTCTCATGCAGGATCACCACCCATTGGCGCTACGCGGTCGGACGAATCTCCGGGAGAAGTGACGACAATGCGCCAGGGAGACGTCGACAGCTTGGGAAGGGCACGCGGTCAATGCGACTAGCGCTAGGCCCAGGATGTGCATCGCATGCTCGCTTTTCGGATCGAAGCCATATCAAGAAATCTCCCTGACCGCTGGAACAAGTAAGGGGCACCGCAGTCTTGCCGTGGCCGGGCGATCACTCATCACTCGCCTCCGCTGCTCCAAGTGTGCACCCGTGATCGACTCAGGCGGTAATGCGCGAAGGTCCAAGAATATTGAGATCAGGCCAGATGAATATCGAGATGGCCGCCTCTCAATATATTTGGACCTGCATGCAGTACTTACGATGCGCAATCCATTGCAAAGTCCAATGCACGAGGAAGCTTCTTTACCTCACGGTCCCGTCCGACTCAGGCTTGAAGGCGCCGAGGAGCTGCCTTCCCATGAGTTTGGGCGAACTCAAGTAGGGCGGCACATCTGTCAGAGCGTCACTCCTTTAGCGCTTTGTGACTGGGGCCCTGCAGTTTCGCGTCGTATGTTTGCTACAGGTCCGCGGGCATGCGATAAATCAATCAGGGCCAACTCGAAAGCTAAAGAACCATGAGCCATTCCACCGAATCCACCGTCAACGACCTCCTGGCCAATGCCACTACAAAGTCCATCGTTGAAAGGCATGTGCCAGGCTTATCGTCCCATCCCCAGATCGGTGCTGTTGGTGGCATGAGTCTCGCCGTGGTTGCACATTTCTCAGGAGGCCAGATCCCGCAGGATGCGCTGGACAAGATCGACACGGAACTTAAGGCACTGGGTTGATCGCTCTGCGTGCGCTTAATGCCCGAAGCACAGTGCCCGCATAAGGCGGATGACCGCCGCGTTCATCAATGTCGCATGCGGATGCATGCGCCGGTGACGCACGATTCATCCAGTTCGCTTCACAGGTACTTCTCTAGGGCGCGATCTCTGATGCGTTCTGGCGTGTGCTCACTTATCACAGCTGGCATTAATTCAAAAGCATAAGAACTGCATGGGATGAGGCCTCCTTGGAGAGGCCTCATGCTCAACGGCGTACGCGCGCACGACCAGCATCAGCCTGACCGAAGACGAGCGAGCAGAGCTGGCATCAAAGGCAAGATCGGGATCGCTGCCGGCTGCATTGGCATTGCGTGCGCGAATCGTGTTGACCTGAAGGCGAACACAGGGACAGCGCCGACGTTGCGCGAGCGCTGGGGCTCAACCGAGCCACGGTGACGAAGTGGCGTAGTCGCTATGCACGCGTTGAGAAGCTGTGCGACGTGGAGGGGTTGTATCTGAATCACACTCGAAGAGTCCGCCCGATGATGGGGTTGAGCAGCCGCTCCGTATGAGCCACCTGCCACCGCCGGAGGAATACTCCCCAGTTGGGGGTGCGGCGGAATTCTTGGACTGGGTTATGCCGCAGTTCCAAGGCTCTCACTGTATTCGAGAGGCCTGTGCGAGCCCAGGGAGATCTTGATTCGCTTTTCGGTGTGCCAGCGAATGTGCGAGTCGAGGGCCTGCATGAACTGTTCGATGGTCGTGGAGTGCCACTGTCGAGGATAGAACAGCTCCGTCTGCGGCCGCCCGAAGAGGCGCTTGCAGGCGGCGCTGTCCGGCGAGCTCCCCTTGCGTGACATCGAACGCATCAGCTTGACCTCTGCGCTGCACGAGAGTCATCCGGGCCAACGGTAGTGGGGCGCCACGATCGGATGCACAACAGGCCGATCTCTGTTGTTGGAAGTCATCTGGATGGCTGTATCCAGCATGGTGTTCACAAGCTCAGCGTCCGGGCGCGTGCCGATGGACAAACTGACGACCTGGCCATCGAAGCAGTCGATCATGGGTTAACAGGTACACCTTGTCAGCCGCAATCTGGAACTCCGAGATGTCTGTACGCCATTTCTCATTCGGGGCGGTGGCAGTGAAGTCGCGGTTGAGGATGTTTTCTGGCGCCAGGCTGATCTTTCCCAGGTGGGAACCGTACCGGCGCTGCGTCGGCTTTGCGAAGACCAGCCACTCCTGCTTCATCAAGCGCTGGATCAGCTTCTCCGAAAGGCGCAGGCACTGCCTGCTCAGCGCCGCCTACATCCGGCGGTAGCCATAGCAGCGATGATTGCGCGCGAAGATCTCCGCCATGGCACGCCGCAATTCGGCGTACTTTCCGCGACATGCAGTCGGCTCGATGGTGGAAGTAGGAGCTTCTTGCCAGGCCGAGCGCTTTCAGCAGTTCTAGCAAGGGGCACGATGCCCGTGTTTCTTTTTGTGAGTTCACTCGCCTTCTTCAACAGGGTCATGCTCAAGCTGCAGGCGGTGGACGTCGCATCGAAAAGATTTGAGCTGTCGTTCCAGCTCTTCCCGCTCAGATGACGGTGGGGTTTCGT
>CAIQMJ010001112.1 GCA_903872875.1 uncultured Variovorax sp. | reverse complement strand
CGCCGTCGCCGTCGGGCAGGCCCAGGTCGAGCACCAGCAGGTCGGGCTGGCGCGTGCCGGCCGCGGCCAGGCCGTCGCGCAGCGTGCCGGCTTCGTGCACCTGCCAGCCCTCGGCCTCGAGTGCGCCACGCACGAAGCGGCGGATCTGCGGTTCGTCCTCGATGACGATGGCGGTGGGTTGGCTCGGCATGGTCAGTGTGTTTCTTCTTCCCGCGGAAGGGGAGGGAGCGATGCCGGCGCCTCCGCGGCATCCGGCGGCTCGCGTCGCGGCAGCGTGACCGTGAATTCTGCGCCGCCACCCGGCGCATTGGCCGCCGCGATCTGCCCGCCATGCGCGGCGACGATCGCCTTGCAGATCGCCAGCCCGAGCCCGACACCCGGCGTAGCCGATTCGGCCTGGCCACGCGTGAACTTGTCGAACAGGATCTGCTCCTGGCCCCGCAGCGCAGCCGGCAAACCGGCACCATGGTCGCGCACGCTGAGCATCAATGCGGACGGCGTGACGGCCGCTCCCAGCACGATCGGCGGCGCGCCGTACTTGGCGGCGTTCTCCAGCAGGTTGACCAGCACGCGCTCGATCAGTACCGCATCGAACTCGACCAGCGGCAGCGCCGGCGACAAGGCGGTCTGCACGGTGCGATCGCCCAGCGCCGGCCGCGCCGCGCGGATCGCCGAACCGACCACCTCCTCCACCGACTGCCAGTCGCGCCGCAGGTTGACGGCGCCGCCCGCAATGCCGCTTTCGAGGCGCGCCATGTCGAGCAGGTTGTTGACCAGCGCATTCAGCGCGCGGGCCTGCGCGACGATCGCCTGCGCGGTCTCGCGGCGCGCGTCGGCATCGGCGCGCTCCAGCGACTCGGCCAGGCCGATCAGCGCGGTCAGCGGCGTGCGCACGTCGTGCGAGATCGCGGCCAGCAGCGTGTTGCGCAGCCGCTCCGATTCCATCTCGACCACCGCCTGCTGCGCGACCTCGACGTAGTGCACGCGCTCCAGTGCGATCGCGATCTGGCGCGCCAGCGTCTCGAGCTGGCGCGCCTGTTCGGGGATCAACAGCCAGCGCGGCTGCGCCGGCTGCAGCGCCAGCACGCCTCGCACCCGCATCGGCGCCTGCAGCGGCACGTAATGCCAGGGTTGCGCCGCGAGCGTGGCGGTCGCGAGCCCGGCTGGCTGGCCCTGGCGGAAGGCCCAGTCGGCCACGCTGGCGTCGAAGCCCGGTGGAGGGTCCGTGGGCATCTGCAGCCGATCGGACGCATCGACGGCGAGCACCAGCGCATGCCCGCCGAAGTGGCCCTGCACCGCGGCCGCGCCGAGCGTCACGACCTGGGCGCTCTCGAGCGCCGCGGACAGTTCGCGCGTCAGCTCGAACAACGACTGCGCCCGGCGCTCGCGGCTGGTCGACACGCCGACCGCGAAGCGCAGCCCGGCGGTGAGCTGGCCGACCAGCAGACCGACGACCAGCATCACGAAGAAAGTGACGATGTACTGCACGTCGCCCACCGCAAAGGAGAGGCGCGGCGAAACGAAGAAGAAGTCGAAGGCGGCGACGTTGAGCAAGGCGGCCAGCGCGGCCGGCCCGCGGCCGAAGCGCATCGCCACGCCGACCACGCCGAGCAGGAACAGCATCACGATGTTGACCTGCTCCAGCACGCCCGACAGCGGCGTTGCAACCAGCGTGACGGCCACGCCGGCGACCGCGGCGCCGACGTAGCCCGGCCAGCGCGCATGCGGGCGCTCGGCATCGCCGGGTTCGTCGCCGGCCGGCGCGCCGGCGCGCACGCCGCCGGCCAGCCGGCGG
>CAIQMJ010001111.1 GCA_903872875.1 uncultured Variovorax sp. | reverse complement strand
GGCATGCCCGGTGTCGAGCGGCTCCTGTTCGATCTTCCGCAGCGTTTGTTGACCATTTCGCACCGCGAGGTCTCAGCCGATGCCTTGGAGCAGGCGCTGAACTCGGTGGGTATGAAAGCTCAGGCTTTCCGTGATGCCGCCGTGTTGACGACCTACCGCATCGAGAACATGGACTGCCCGAGCGAAGAGAAACTCATTCGTTCGCACCTCGGGGCGGTCGAGGGAATTCAGGACCTCGACTTCGACCTTGCCGAGCGCACCCTGTCAGTGAAGCACCTCGCTCAAGCGCGAGAGCAGATGGAGCAGGTTCTGGCCTCGATCGGCATGCGCGCCAAGGAGCAGACCGTCGGCCACACGGGACCGATCGAAGCCGCGGCTGTGATCCCATCCTCGGTCCTGCAGCAGCAACCAACCGCTGCCGTTTCCGCGCCGCCGGCCGGCGAGCGCGTGACGTACCGGATCGAGAACATGGATTGCCCGACGGAAGAAGCGCTGATCCGCAACCGACTGGGCAAGGAGCCGGGCGTGACCGCACTGGACTTCAATCTGATGCAACGCGTGCTGGGTGTCCAGCACACGCTGGCCTCCACGGCGCCGATCGAGAAGGCGCTGGCTTCCATCGGGATGCGCGCCTCGCGGCAAGACCTCCAGGCGGTCACCACCGTGCTGCACATTGCCAAGATGGACTGCCCGACTGAAGAGGGCCTGATCCGCGGCAAGCTGCAAGGCATGCCGGGCGTGCAGGGCATGGATTTCAATCTGATGCAGCGCACGCTCACCGTCCGGCACACGCCTGACGCAATCAAGCCGGCGGTCGAGGCCATCGAATCGCTGGGCATGGAAACGAAGGTGCAGACAACGGATGAACCGCACGACCCCCAGGCGCCCGCGCAGAAGACCAACTGGTGGCCAATGGCGGTTTCGGGCGTTGCGGCGGTGGCGGCTGAAGGCGTGTACTGGGTCAACGACGGCAACCACTGGGCCGTGATCGCCTTGGCACTGGTTTCGATCTTCACCGGCGGCCTCAGCACCTACAAGAAGGGCTGGATCGCGCTGAAGAACCGCAACCTGAACATGAACGCCCTGATGTCCATCGCGGTCACGGGCGGCATGGCGATCGGCCACTGGCCGGAGGCCGCCATGGTCATGTTCCTGTTCGCATTGGCGGAGGTGATCGAGGCGAAGTCGCTGGACCGCGCCCGCAATGCCATTCGCGGGTTGATGGACCTGGCCCCCGAAACCGCGACCGTGCGGCAGGGTGACGGCTCGTGGACAGAAATGCCGGCCAAGGAGGTTGCCAAGGGCGCGGTGGTCCGCGTGCGTCCTGGCGAGCGCATCGCACTGGATGGCCTGATCACCGCGGGCCGATCCGCCGTCAACCAGGCGCCCATCACCGGCGAGAGTCTGCCCGTCGAGAAGGCCGAGGGTGACCAGGTCTTCGCGGGAACCATCAACGAGACCGGCTCTTTCGAGTACAAGGTGACCGCAGGCGCCAGCGACTCGACACTCGCGCGCATCATCCATGCGGTGGAGTCCGCGCAAGGCAGCCGCGCGCCCACGCAGCGCTTCGTCGACCAGTTCGCCCGCGTCTACACGCCGGCCGTGTTCGCGGTGGCCGTACTGGTTGCCGTCGTTCCGCCGCTCGCCTTCGGCGGCGCCTGGTTTGACTGGGTCTACAAGGCACTGGTACTGCTGGTGATCGCCTGCCCCTGCGCTCTGGTCATCTCCACGCCTGTCACCATCGTCAGCGGCCTGGCTGCCGCCGCCCGGCGCGGCATCCTGATCAAGGGGGGCGTCTACCTGGAGGGCGGGCGCAAGCTCAAGGCACTCGCATTGGACAAGACCGGCACGCTCACGCACGGCAAGCCCGAGCAGACCGACTTCGTGCCCCTGATCGGTGATGCGCAGGAAGTTGCTGCCTGGGCGGCAAGTCTTGCCGCGCGCTCGGACCATCCGGTGTCCAAGGCCATCGCCCGCAAGGCGAGCCGGGACGGCATTGCGCTGCACGAGGTCGACGACTTCGCGGCGGCGCCAGGGCGCGGCGTGCGCGGCCGCATCGCCGGGCGCATGCTGCACATGGGCAACCACAGGCTCGCCCAGGAGCTGGGCCTGAGCGAAGCGCCGCTCCAGTCTCGGCTGGAGGCCCTGGAGCGCCAAGGCAAGACAGCGATCCTGCTCATGGACGATGCGACCGTGCTCGGCATTTTCGCAGTGGCCGACACCGTGAAGGAAACCAGCCGTGCGGCGGTGGCCGACCTGCAGGCGCTGGGCGTGCGCACGCTGATGCTGACGGGCGACAACCAGCACACGGCCGCAGCCATCGCCGCCCAGGTTGGAATCTCTGAAGCGCGTGGCGACCAGTTGCCCGAGGACAAGCTCAAGACCATCGAGGGCCTGGTCGGCGGTGAAGGTCAAGTCGGCATGGTGGGAGACGGCATCAATGATTCGCCGGCACTCGCCCGAGCCGACATTGGCTTTGCCATGGGCGCGGCCGGCACCGACACCGCCATCGAAACGGCCGACGTCGCCCTGATGGACGACGACCTGCGCAAGATTCCGACCTTCATCCGCCTGTCGCGCAGCACCGCGGCGATCCTCACGCAAAACATCGTCTTGGCCTTGGGCATCAAGGCGGTGTTCCTCGCGTTGACGTTCACGGGGCATGCCACGATGTGGATGGCTGTGTTCGCCGACATGGGGGCGAGCTTGCTGGTGGTTTTCAATGGCCTGAGGCTGCTCAAGACCCAGAAGGCCTGATCCGAGTGCACGCGACATTGATCTCTGCTGCGTGGCTCAAGCAGTGGCTCTACGACTGGGGTGGAGCGAACCTGAACCTGTTCATGTTTTTGAATCAGGCCGTCCCCGATCAGTTGCTATGGCTGCCTGAAGTTTTGAGCTGGGTGGGCAGCTATTGGGGTGCTCCGGCGATCGCCGCCGTCCTTTTGGTCTGGCGTCAAAGCCAAGCGCCAGATGCAGCCCGTTCCGCGGACTTGGCCTTGCGAAGGTTTGTTTTCGGCCTGGTGATCGCGATGTCTTCGGCCGCTCTCCTGAAAGCGGCATTCGCATTTCCGCGTCCTGCGGTGGTCTTGGGTGAAGGCGTTTTTCGAATCGTCGGCGTACCGGACAGTCGCTACTCATTTCCTAGCGGTCATGCCGCCTACGTGGCCGTTCTGGCCGCGGCGATCTGGCCGGTTGCTGCCTGGCCCGGCCGAATCGGCCTTCTGGCTTTCGCGATCGCTGTCGGTTGGTCGCGCATCGCGCTTGGCGCGCACTTCCCCGCGGATGTCGTTGCCAGCTTCGTCTTGGGCTGGGCATGCGTTGAGGTCTCGGCCGCCCTGATCTGGCTCCTTGTACCTCGCGCGAGAGCGACTCGGTGACCGCGGGAGGAGGTCGCTCGGCAACCCTTGAACGAGCGGCCCAGCGTGATTGGCCTGCACGAATGAAGAAGAACTGATGCACTACACGCATTCAACCCACTGGTACTACCTGGCATTTGTCGTGTTTGCGAGTGACCAAGCCATCAAGAGCTACATCGAAATGACCACACCCCTGGGTTGGTCCCATGAGGTGACTTCTTTTTTCAATTTGGTCCACGTCCTGAACCCCGGGGCGGCGTTCAGCTTTCTGGCGCGCGCCGGTGGTTGGCAACGATGGCTTCTGCTCGCGGTCGCTGTTGGCGCCGCGATATGGCTGGTTTGGCTACTGGCAAGGCCGGCACGACGGCTGGAGGCGTTGGCGTACAGCCTCATTCTCGGCGGCGCGGTGGGCAATGCCTTCGATCGGGCTGTTCGCGGGCAGGTTATCGACTATCTCGACTTCCACCTGCGTCAATGGCACTGGCCGGCGTTCAACGTTGCTGACATGGCGATCGTGGGAGGTGCGATAAGCCTGATCGTCGCGTCATTCTCCAGGCCTGCTGGCCGGCAGTGAATATATGACCGCCGAAGCAAGGCGAAACAACCTGCGTCCGCGAATCCTGCTTGCACCCTGCGGCTTCAAGGAGAACCTGAGCGTAGCTGAATTGATCGAGAGTATGGCGCGTGGAGTCAAAGCGGCCGCCCCCG
>CAIQMJ010001110.1 GCA_903872875.1 uncultured Variovorax sp. | reverse complement strand
TGCACTATGAAGAAATTGCCGAACGCCGGTTTGGTGGCTGGACCATGGGGCAGGTCAACCTGACGAAGGTGCATGCGGCCACGTTGCTGCGCTATTCGGAGAGGCCGGAACTCGATCCCTACGCAGTGTCCGGCAGGGTTTCGCTGGCCTTGCTCGAAGAGCTGATGGCGACTGCCGCCATCGTCGGGCGCGGCTGATCCGTCATCGCTCGGCGACGCGTCTGGCCGGCTTTGGCCGGACGACCAATTCATTCCTGCATGAGTCTTCTTGTCGGTTGCGACTTCTCGAGCGCCCCCTCTGCACGCAAACCCATCGTCATCGCCGTGGGTGGGTTGCGTGGAAACCGCGTCACCCTGTCGAGTCTGGAACTGTTCACGACGCTCGATGCCTGGAGTGCATGGTTGACGGAGGCGCCGGAGTGGGTTGCCGGCTTCGACTTCCCCTTCGGATTGCCGCGTGAACTCGTGGAGGCGCTCGGCTGGCCGACCGATTGGCTGGCTCTCATCACGCACTATGCCAGCTTGAGCCGCGCGGAGGTCCGTTCGACGTTTGCCGCTTTTTGCAATCGGCGCCCGGTCGGGGGCAAATTCGCCCACCGTGCCGCCGATGGCCCCGCAGGTGCGAGTCCCTCGATGAAATGGGTGAACCCACCCGTGGCGTTCATGTTGCACGCCGGCGTGCCCCGCCTGCTGGCTGCCGGTGCCACGTTGCCGGGTCTGCATGAAACACCTGGGTCAGGGCGCGTTGCACTCGAGGCCTACCCAGGGCTGCTGGCACGCGAACTGATCGGTCGGCGCAGCTACAAGAGTGATGATCCGGCCCGTCAGACACGCGAACGTTGGATCGCGCGCGCCGATCTGCTGAATGCGCTCGAACGTGGTGCGACGCGTCTCGGATTGCGGCTGTCGTTGACGCATGCACAGCGTGATCATCTGCTCGCAGATGCGCAGGGTGATCGCATCGACGCCGTTCTTTGCCTGGTGCAGGCTGCCTGGTGTGTCGAACGCAGGACAAGTCCCGGCCCCGGGTTCGGTCTGCCCTTGGTGATCGACAGCTTGGAAGGCTGGATTGCGACGGCTTGAAGCCTCGATGTCCTACAGGCGCTCGGCGCACTTGCCACAGGTCCCTGGTGCGGATCGTCCTTAGATTGAAATCAGGTGATCCGGTCGGGTCATCACTTCATCATCTCAGAGGAACATCTCATGAACAAGGATCAAGTCGCAGGCCGTGTCGATCAGGCAAAGGGGAAGGTCAAGGAAGTAACCGGGCGAGTGACAGGCAGCGAAAAGCTGGAGTCGGAAGGCTTGGTCGATCAGGCATCCGGCAAGGTGCAAAGCACTTACGGCGACGCCAAGGAAAAAGCAAAGGACGCGATCAAGTCGGGTGCAGACAAGCTCTGATCGCGTGATGCACTTGAAGAAAAAGCCCGGCTTGACCGGGCTTTTTTGTGGTTGTTCGAGGATCGATCAGTGACCGAGCCAATCCTTCAGTTCATCGGCATGCTCTTCCTCGTCGGCAAGGATCTCTTCGAGCATGCGGCGAGTCGTTGGATCCTTGTCGCCGATCAGAACGATCATCTGGCGATAGCTCTCGACCGCAATGCGCTCCGCCACCAGATTGGCTCGCACCATCGCCTGCAGATCCTTCGACTCGTCATAGCCAGCGTGGCTGCGCGATAGCAACTGACTGGGATTGAAGTCGGGTTCTCCACCCAATTGGACGATGCGTTCCGCAATACGATCGGCATGCCCCGATTCCTCGTTGGCATGTACCAGGAACTCGTCCGCGATCGCAGGCGACACGACGCCGTCGGCTGTGAAGTAGTGGCGCTTGTAGCGCAGCACGCAGACCAGTTCGGTCGCCAGCGCATCATTGAGCAGCTTCACGATGTCGTCGCGCCACGGGCCATAGCTCG
>CAIQMJ010001109.1 GCA_903872875.1 uncultured Variovorax sp. | reverse complement strand
GTCACGTCGCCATAGAACGCGGCAGCCCACCCAGCGAGTGCGACCGTCGTGTCGCAGCGATCCTTGAACAGTCCGCAGATCGCCGGCAGGCGCTCGTCGCTCGCCAACCCCTGTTTCTGCAACTGCGCGGCGACCAAGGGCGCCAGCGCGTCATCGGCCATCGCCTTGAGATGCTGCGCATTCACCCAGCGCAGCTTGGCTTCGTCGAACTGCGCTGCACTGCGGCCGAGATGGTCAAGGTCGAACCATTCGAGGAATTGCGCGCGGCTGAAGATCTCGTCGTCACCATGGCTCCAGCCGAGGCGCGCCAGATAGTTGACCATCGCATCGGGCAGGAAGCCTTCGTCGCGGAACTGCGTGACCGGCTTGGCGCCATTGCGCTTGCTCATCTTCTCGCCTTGCTCGTTGAGCACGGTGGGCAAGTGGGCATACACCGGTGGTTCCTTGCCGAGCGCCTTGAAGATGTTGATCTGACGCGGCGTGTTGTTCACGTGGTCGTCGCCGCGGATCACGTGCGTGATCGCCATGTCGAGATCGTCCACCACCACGCAGAAGTTGTATGTGGGGGTGCCGTCGGGCCGGGCGATCACCAGATCGTCGAGTTCATCGTTGCCGATCTCGATGCGACCCTTGACCTTGTCGTCCCACACGACCGCGCCACCCTGCGGATTGCGGAAACGCAGGACCGGCTGCACACCCGCCGGCACAGGCGGCAGCGTCTTGCCGGGCTCCGGGCGCCAGGTGCCGTCGTAGCGCGGCTTCTCCTTGGCGGCCATCTGCTTCTCGCGCAGCGTGTCGAGTTCGGCGATGCTCATGTAGCACGGGTAGACCTGCCCCGCGGTCTGCAAGTCGGCCAGCACCGCCTTGTAGCGATCCATGCGCTGCATCTGGTAATACGGGCCTTCATCGTGATCGAGGCCGAGCCAGGCCATGCCTTCGAGGATCACGTCCACGGCGGCCTGGGACGAGCGCTCGACGTCGGTATCCTCGATGCGCAGGACGAAGTCGCCGCCGGTGGAGCGTGCGAAGGCCCACGGATAGAGCGCCGAGCGGATGTTGCCCAGGTGGATGAAACCGGTGGGTGAAGGAGCGAAACGGGTACGGGTCTTTTGCGTCATGCGAGCGTGTCCAGGCCGCGCAGCAGGTCGGCCTTGATGTCTTCAATGTGATCGAGGCCGACAGCAAAGCGAATCAGCCCCTGGCCGATGCCGGCAGCCTGGCGTTGCGCCTCGGTCAGGCGTCCGTGCGATGTCGTGCCCGGATGGGTGATGATGGTCTTGGTGTCGCCGAGGTTGGTCGCGATGCTCACGACGCGCGTGCTGTCTATCACGTGGAAAGCGTTCTGGCGTGCCGTCTCCGGATCGCCGCCGCGCACGTCGAAGGACACCACCGCGCCGCCCAGTCCCGACTGCTGGCGCATTGCCAGCTCGTGCTGCGGATGCGACGCGAGGCCGGGATAGTGGACGCGCGTGACCGCTGGATGGCCTTCCAGCCATTGCGCCACCGCCAGTGCATTCGCCGACTGCGCCTGCATGCGGATGCCGAGCGTCTCCATGCCCTTGAGCACGACCCACGCATTGAACGGCGCCAGCACCATGCCGGCAGTCCGGACGACCGGGCCGAACACGTCGACGATCAGCTTCGACGGACCGCAGATCGCACCGGCCATCACGCGGCCCTGCCCGTCGAGGTACTTCGTACCGGAGTGAATCACAAGATCCGCGCCGAATTCGGTCGGACGCTGCAACGCGGGCGAGCAGAAGCAGTTGTCGACCGCCAGCAGCGCGCCGGCGTCGTGCGCGAGGTCGGCCAGCGCACGGATGTCGCAGACCTCGGTCAACGGATTGGTCGGTGTTTCGGCGAAGAAAAGCTTGGTCTTCCCGGGGCGCACAGCGGCGCGCCACTCGGCGATGTCGGTCTGCGAGACG
>CAIQMJ010001108.1 GCA_903872875.1 uncultured Variovorax sp. | reverse complement strand
TTGTAGGTGGGATTGGACTGGCCGCCCTTGAACATCTCAACCGTCAGCGGACCCTGGAAGCCGTCAAGGTTCTTTTCCAGCCAGGCGGCCAGCGCCCCGACGTCGAAAGCGTGCTGGCCGGACACCGCGCGAGTACCGACAAAGTTGCTGAAATCCTGGGTCATCTCATTGGTCCGCTTCTGAAATCCTGATGAGCGCAGCACGGTCCAGCACCACCAGCCCGGCCTGCTCGATGCGGATCACGTCCTCGCGCTCCATCATCTTGAGCTCCTGATTGACGCGTTGCCGCGATGCCCCAAGCAACTGCGCCAGCTCTTCCTGGGCAAGCTGCAGGCCGATGCGCGTCTGGCTGGCATCGGCCAGATTGGGCGTACCGTAGCTGCGCATCAGATGGTTGAGCTGTTTGGCCAGCCGCGCCCGCAACGGCAGGGTGTTGAGGTCCTCGACCAGCCCGAACAGCGTTCGAATGCGCCGAGCCTGCAGCCGCATCAGCGCCTCGTACAGCTCGACGTGCAATGCGAGGATCTTCTGGAAGTCGGCCCGAGCCACGTTGAGGGTGGTCGTATCGCCATGCGCGTAGGCGTCGTGCGTGCGCCGGTCTCCGTCGAACATCGCCACGTCGCCGAACCAGATGCCCGGCTCCACATAGGTCAGCGTCACCTGCTTGCCGGACACCGCGGTCGAACTCACGCGCACGGCGCCCTTGGCACAGGCGATCCAGTGCTCGGGCGGATCGCCGCGCGCTGCGAGCAGGTCGCCGTCCTTGTAGCGTCTGACGAAAGCGCATCGGAGGATGTCGTGACGAAGTGAAGGTGAAAGAGAGGAGAACCAGCGACCGCTGTTGATCGCTTCTCGTTCTTCGATGGTAAGAATGGGGTCGTCCATTGGCATGTCCTGTCGGCGACTGAAATTCGGGAGGTTGTCGCGGGAGCGACCCAGGCGCTATTCGTAGCGCGGCGTCTGCTTGGTCAGAAATGCGGTGATGCCGATGCCCGCATTGGGGTGATGCAGATTGCGCACGAAGTGGTCGCGTTCCTGCGCCAGGTGCGCGTTGAGGCTCGATCCGCGTGCCTCGCCGAGCAGTTCCTTGATGCTGGCCAGCGCGTTCGGCGCGCGGCCACCGAGCCGTGCCGCCATCACGAGCGCGGCCGACAGCGCTTGTCCGCTGTCCGTCAGTTCGTTGACCAGCCCGAGTGCATGCAGCCGCGCCGCAGCCACGCGCTCGCCACCCATCAGCCATTCGCTCGCGAGCTGCCGCGGCAGTGCCTGTGCAAGGTGCCAGCTGAGTCCGCCATCGGGCGACAGCGCCACGCTGCTGTACGACGCGGCAAAGACGGCATCGCGGGCCGCCACCACGAGATCGCAGGCCATTGCCAGCGCGAAGCCCGCACCGGCAGCGGCGCCTTCGACGGCGGCGATCACGGGTTTGGGGAAGGTGCGGATCGAGTCGATCCAGTTGTGAAGTCCGTCGATGCTTTCGGCCTGCACGGAAGGCGGCTGCTCGCGGTTGCTTTGAAGCCGCTGCAGCGAGCCGCCGGCGCTGAACCAGGGGCCTTCGCCGACGATGACCACGTTGCGGATCTCGTGGCTGCTCTCGGCGCCATTGAGGGCCTCGACACCCGCCGCATACATGTCGGGGCCGAGTGCGTTGCGCTGCGATGGATTGGAGAGCGTCAGCACCATCGTGCTGCCTTCGG
>CAIQMJ010001107.1 GCA_903872875.1 uncultured Variovorax sp. | reverse complement strand
GGCTGCATGAGGCCTTTTTCTTGAACCGCTTTACAACCAGGAGACTTCTCGCATGTGGAAAATCGCCATCGGCTTCGTTCTTTTCGCCGCCCTTGCCCTGTTCGTGATCATGAAAGCCGGCGACAAGGTCGACATGGGCGGCGAGAAGCACGGGGCGGACGCGCTGCATGCGCCGGAGCCGGCGGCCAGCGCGCCGAAATGACGCCGGGCCGCGTGATCGCGCCCGTCAGGGCGCGGATCCGCTTCGGAGCTGGGCAAGCAGTGCCGGGCCGCCCGGTGTTTTCGCCGCCGCGGCATCGATCTGCCTGGCGTGCAGCGCCTGTTCGTCCTGTGGCATCTGGCCGACCAGGTCCAGCAGGATCGTCAGCGCGACCTCCCGGCGTTCCGGTGCAGCCTGGTTGACCTTCTGGACGAGGCCGGCAAGCAGCAAAGCCTTTTCGTCGGGCTGCAGGCCGGCGAAACTGTCCTGGAGCAGATGTGCTCCCGAATCCCCGTTCGCGGGCGAGGCGTTGTCGATCAGGCCCTGCGCCGTGCCCAGCAGTGCGGCCCGGTAAGCGGCCTTCGTTTCCGCCATGGATTCCACTTCCCTGTCTTCGATGGCCTCTTCGCGCTCCTGCCCGAGCCGCGTCAATGCGATCGTCAGGCGAAGCTTGCAGTCGTGGTCCTCAGGGCTGCCGTTCTCCGCCGCAGACAGTTTCATGGCCAACGTCCGGAATCCCGCGCTCAGGTAGTCGTGGATGGAATCGGGGTGAAGCTCGTCGAGTCGGCTTGCTGCCGCACTTTCCTCGGGGAGCGGTTGACGTCCGGGAAGCGTCTGGTGCAATGGGCTGGCAAGAGGCAGTTCCATCTGAAGCACACGCCAGGCCTGCTCGCGCAGCGCCCCGCTCTGCCTGAAGTCGCCTTCCCAACGGTCCAGGATCAGCGACAGCGCTGCGGGGCGCTCCTCCCTGGGCAGGTTCGCCGCCTGCTTCAGCAGCGCATTTCTCACGATGTGCGGGTGATCCAGCGCACCGTTGACCAGCGAGTCGATCACGTCCTTGACGTCCTTCGGCGACCGGACCTGTGCGGCCTGTTCGGCGGGCTCCCGGTGCTGGAGCGCCTGGCCTGCCAGACCCTTGAATCTCTGGTTCAGGCTCCCCATGCGCCCGACGTCGGCGGAATCCAGGTGATCGAAAATCTGGTGCATCGTTTCGGCTGGCAGGGCTTCGATGGTCGTCGGCAGTCCTGCAAGGGGGCCGTTCTTCGCAGATGCGGCAGGTCGACTTGCGGGCTCTGGTCGTGCGGCCGGGCTGCGATTCAGGTCGGGCAGCGACGCGGACCGGCGGATGGCCTCGGCGGGCGTTCCGGTCGATGGCGTGGTCTTCAGGGTCATGTGTGTTTCCGGTTGATCTCGGGACTCGCACCGTAAGCAGGCTCCCTCCCGGCTTCGGCCGGCGACGCGAAGGGATGGGTTGTCGGGCGAAGGCCGGATCGTTTTGGCATCCGCCCGAGCCGGCCCGGCCGTAGGGCCGGACCGACAGCCGGCCGCGCAAGACCCTGCCACGGCGGTGCCGTGAAGCGGTGCCTAGAATGTTTGCCCCACCCCCAAGGCACGCATGACACAGGGCTCCATCCGGATTCGCGGCGCACGCCAGCACAACCTCCAGAACATCGATCTCGACATCCGCACCGGCGAGATGACAGTGGTCACCGGGCCCAGCGGCTCCGGCAAGTCGAGCCTGGTGTTCGACACTCTCTATGCCGAAGGCCAGCGGCGCTACGTCGAGACCTTTTCGGCCTATGCGCGCCAGTTCCTCGACCGCATGGACAAGCCGGCGGTCGACAAGGTCGAAGGCGTGCCGCCCGCGATCGCCATCGACCAGACCAACCCGGTGCGCTCCTCGCGCTCCACGGTCGGAACGATGACCGAGCTCAACGACCATCTGAAGCTGCTCTATGCGCGCGCAGCCCGTCTGTTCGACCGCGACACGGCGCTGCCGGTGCGTCACGATTCGCCCGACACCATTTACGCGACGCTGATGGAGCGTGCCGCTGCGGCAGGGGACCCGCGCATCGTCGTGACCTTTCCCGTGGAGTTGCCGGCCAGCACCACGCCGGACGAAGTCACGCAGTGGTTGTCGGCCAGTGGCTTCACGCGCGTGCAGGCCGAACGCGAGGTCGCGACGCCGACCGGTCCCCGCAAGGTGCTCGACGTGGTGGCCGACCGCTTCCGTCTCGCGGGCGCCGAGCGCGTGCGGGTGCTGGAGGCGATCGAGACCGGGCTCAAGCGCGGCGTCGGCCGGCTCACCGTCTATGCGGTACCGGCGGAGGAGGACGCGGAACCCACGGTCTGGAAGTTTTCCACCGGTCTGCACTGCCCGGAAAGCGACATCCGCTACAGCGACCCGCTCCCGTCGATGTTCTCGTTCAACTCGGCGGTCGGCGCCTGCGAGACCTGCCGCGGCTTCGGGCGGGTGATCGGCGTCGACTTCGGCCTCGTGATCCCGAATGACAAGCTCACGCTGCGCGCGGGTGCGATCAAGACGATCCAGACCCCGGCGTGGAAGGAAGCGCAGGACGATCTGATGCGCCACGCCGAGACGGCCGGCATACCGCGCGACACGCCCTGGGCCAAGCTCACGGCGGAGCAGCAGCACTGGGTGATCGAAGGCTCGCCCAACTGGAACGGCAAATGGAACCAGCAGTGGTATGGCGTCCGGCGCTTCTTCGGCTATCTGGAGAGCAAGGCCTACAAGATGCACATCCGCGTGCTGTTGTCGAAATACCGCAGCTACACGCCGTGCCCGACCTGCGCCGGCGCGCGGCTCAAGCTCGACAGCCTGCTGTGGCGCATCGGCAGCAAGGCCGACGCGGACGCGGTGCTGGCGCCGTCGAAGCGCTTCATGCCGGTCGGCGTGAAATGGTCGCGCGAGCAGCTGGAGGCGTTGCCCGGACTGTGCCTGCATGACCTGATGATGTTGCCGATCGAGCGGCTGCGGCGGTTCTTCGATTTGCAGCAGCCCGCACCACAGGTCGCACAGGCATCGGAATTACTCCCTCTTCCGCTTGTGGGAGAGGGCAGTGGTGAGGGTCTTCCGGCTGCAGCGAATGCCGGCGACACCCAAGCGCTCAAGCTCCTCTTCGAAGAAATCACCACCCGCCTGCGCTACCTGCACGACGTCGGCATCGGCTACCTCACGCTGGACCGCCAGAGTCGCACGCTGAGCGGCGGCGAGGTGCAGCGCATCAACCTCACGACCGCGCTTGGTACCTCGCTGGTCAACACGCTGTTCGTGCTCGACGAGCCCAGCATCGGCCTGCATCCGCGCGACATGGACCGGATCACGCAGGCCATGCTGCGCCTGCGCGATGCGGGCAACACGCTGGTCGTGGTCGAGCACGATCCGGCCGTGATGCTGGCCGCCGACCGCGTGATCGACATGGGCCCGGGCCCCGGCATCCGCGGCGGGCAGATCGTGTTCGACGGCACGACCGACGAACTGCGCAACGCCGCGACGCTCACCGGCGACTACCTCGGCGGCCGCAAGCAGATCGGCATGGGTTTCAAGCGCGCCGTGACCGACGCGACGCCGCGGCTGATCCTCGAAGGCGCGCGCGAGCACAACCTGCAGGACGTGACGGTCGACTTCCCGCTGCAGCGCCTGGTCGTCGTGACCGGCGTCAGCGGCTCCGGCAAGTCGACGCTGGTGCAGGACGTGCTGGCGCCCGCGCTGATGCGGCACTTCGGCAAGGCGACCGAGTCGCCGGGCCTGCACGACCGGCTGCTCGGCGCCGACCACCTGAGCGACGTCGTGTTCGTCGACCAGTCGCCGATCGGCAAGACCGCGCGCTCCAACCCGGCCAGCTATGTCGGCGCCTGGGACGCGGTGCGCGAGATCTTCGCGACCGCGGCGCTGTCGCGGCAGCGCGGCTACACCGCGAGCAAGTTCAGCTTCAACAGCGGCGACGGTCGCTGCCCGACCTGCGGCGGCTCCGGCTTCGAGCATGTCGAGATGCAGTTCCTGTCGGACGTCTACCTGCGCTGTCCCGACTGCGACGGCCAGCGCTACCGGCCCGAGATCCTCGAGGTGAAGATCGAACGCGGCGGCCGGATGCTCAACGTGGCCGACGTGCTCGACCTGACCGTGGCCGAGGCCGCGGCGATGTTCTCCGGCGATCGTGACGTGGTGCGCGTGCTGCAGCCGATCGTCGACGTCGGCCTCGACTACGTGAAGCTCGGCCAGCCTGTTCCGACGCTGTCGGGTGGCGAGGCGCAGCGGCTGAAGCTCGCGGGCTTCCTGGCCGAGGCCGCGAAGAACGGCACCGCGAGCCGGCAGTCGGTGGCGCGCAAGGGAACGCTGTTCCTGTTCGACGAGCCGACCACCGGCCTGCACTTCGACGACATCGCGCGCCTCATGCGCGCGCTGCGCAAGCTGCTCGATGCCGGCCATTCGCTGGTCGTCATCGAGCACAACCTCGACGTGATCCGCGCGAGCGACTGGTTGATCGACCTTGGCCCGGAAGGCGGCGACGGCGGTGGCCAGGTGGTCGCGGTCGGCACGCCCGAGCACGTGCGCGAGATGAGCGGCACCGCCACCGGCGCGGCGCTGCGCGACTACGAGCTCGCGCTCGGCCCGTCGCGCCATGCGGTACGCGAGCCGCAGCCGCGCACGCTGCCCGCGATGGGCCGCGACGCGATCCAGATCGTCAATGCGCGCGAGCACAACCTGAAGAACCTGAGCGTCGACATACCGCGCGGCAAGTTCAGCGTGGTCACCGGCGTGAGCGGATCGGGCAAGTCGACGCTGGCCTTCGACATCCTGTTCAACGAAGGGCAGCGGCGCTACCTCGAATCGCTCAACGCCTATGCGCGCAGCATCGTGCAGCCCGCGGGCCGGCCCGAGGTCGACGCGGTCTACGGCATTCCGCCGACGGTGGCGATCGAGCAACGGCTGTCGCGCGGCGGGCGCAAGAGCACGGTCGGCACCACGACCGAGGTCTGGCACTTCCTGCGGCTGCTCTACGTCAAGCTCGGCACGCAGCACTGCATCCACGACGGCGCCGCCGTGCAGCCGCAGACGCCCGACAGCATCGCGGCGCAACTGCTGCGCAACTTCAAGGGCCGGCACATCGGCCTGCTGGCACCGCTGGTGAGCAACCGCAAGGGCGTCTACACCGAGCTGGCCGACTGGGCGCGTCCGCGCGGCTTCACGCACCTGCGGGTGGACGACGGCTTCCTGCCGACCACCAACTTCCCGCGGCTCGACCGCTTCAAGGAACACAGCATCGAGCTGCCGGTGGCGAGCCTCGACGTGTCGGCCGAGAACGAGCCGCTGCTGCGCGCGTCGCTGACCAAGGCACTGGAACATGGCAAGGGCGTGGTGCACGTGATGAGCGAGCTGGACGGCCTGAAGGAAGCGATGGCCGCCGGCCAGCCGACCGCGGGCATCGGTCGCACGCAGGTGTTCTCTACGCTGCGCGCCTGCCCGATCTGCAGCACCAGCTATGCCGAACTCGACCCGCGCCTGTTCAGCTACAACAGCAAGCACGGCTGGTGCCCCGACTGCGTGGGCACCGGCGTCAAGCTGACCAAGGACCAGCGAAAGGTCTACGACGACTCGGTGCTGGCTGACGACCAGAAGGGGCGTGAACAGACCTTTGCCGAGCCCGAGGCCGAGGATGTCGGCGACGCGGTGTGTCCGACCTGCGAAGGCACGCGGCTCAACGCGACCGCGCGCGCCGTGAGCTTCGCCGCTTCGGCCCATCCGCAGACGCCGGCCGGCGCATTCGGCTCGGCCGGCTCGGGGCCGTACGGCAGCGGCGGAATCGGCATCGCCGAGATCGCGCGCATGAGCGTCACCGACATCCGCCAGTGGTTCGAAGGCCTGGCGCTGGTCGGCCGCGAGGCGGAGATCGCACGCGACCTGGTGCCCGAAATCAAGAGCCGTCTCGAGTTCCTCGAAGAGGTCGGCCTCGGCTACCTCACGCTGGATCGCGGCGCGCCGACGCTGTCGGGCGGCGAGGCCCAGCGCATCCGGCTCGCGGCGCAGCTCGGCAGCAACCTGCAGGGCGTTTGCTACGTGCTCGACGAGCCGACCATCGGGCTGCATGCGCGCGACAACCGCATCCTGCTCAACGCGCTGCACAAGCTGGGCGAAAAGGGCAACACGCTGGTGGTGGTCGAGCACGACGAGGACACCATCCGCCGGGCCGACCACATCATCGACATCGGCCCGAGCGCGGGCAAGCGCGGCGGCCGGCTGGTCGCCGAAGGCACGGTGGCGGACATCGAGGCGGCTGGCGATTCGCAGACCGGGCGCTATCTGCGCGATGCGATCCGGCATCCGCTGCAGGCGCGCAGGCTCGTCCCGATGCCCGAGCCCGACGCACCCGACTGGCTCACCGTGCGCGGCGCCGACCTGCACAACCTGCAGGACGTGACGGCGACGCTGCCGCTGCATCGCCTGGTCGCGATCACCGGCGTGAGCGGCTCGGGCAAGTCGACGCTGGCGCGCGACGTGCTGCTGGCCAACGTGCAGGCGATCGTGGTCCAGCGCATGACCAAGGCCGGCCGCGACAACGATGCGGCGGGCAAGCGGCCGGCGTGGAGCGGCTGCCGCGGCGTCGACGGCTACGAGACCATCGACCGCGTGCTCGAGGTCGATCAGACGCCCATCGGCAAGACGCCACGCAGCTGCCCGGCCACCTACATCGGCTTCTGGGACACCATCCGCAAGCTGTTCGCG